>JAHZJA010001520.1 GCA_022601155.1 Deltaproteobacteria bacterium
GGGATCACGAAGGTCTTTGGCGAGGCGTTGGCGGGGCTGGGTAATCGTCTCGGCGTCGACCGCTGCACGGTGTACGTGCTCACCCTCGATCGCAGAGGCTTTCGTCCGGTCGCGTCGTGGGCGGTCGATGGGGTGCAACGCTCGTCGATGATCGACTTTCGCGATCTCACCCCACGGCTGGTCGCCGATGCGCTCCAGGGCAACGTACTGCGCATTCCGGAGGTAGAGGCGCTCGACGACTCGATGGCCCGCGACCGATCCACGCTGCTCGAAATGGGCATGAAATCCATGCTCGCCATTCCGCTGCAGGTCGGCGGTGCGACGGTGGGCGGGGTGTCGGTGGGCGGGCTCCGTCGCGCATTCTCGTGGCCACGGCGTCTGGTCGGCGATCTCGCTCCAGTGGCTGCGGCATTCGCCCTCGGGCTCGATCGTCTGGGGCGGTACTGGGAGCTGGAGCGTGCGCGGGTCGAGCATGACGAGACGCAGCGGCTCGCCGGGGTCGCACACTGGCGGTACAGCTTCGCGATCGACACCATCCAGGGATCTCCTCAGCTGTATCGAATGTTCGAGATCGATCCCCGGATGGAGCTCGACATGCCCGACATCGAGCGCCGCGTGCACGCCGACGACCGCGAGGCGTTCATGCGGCAGATCTCTGCATTGCTCTCGGGACGTCCATGCAACACGGTGGAGTGTCGGCTGTTGCGAAGGCACGGGGGCCAGCGTTGGCTGCGGTGTTGGGGGGAGATCCGCTCCGATTCCGAGGGCCAGCCCGCGTTTGCCCACGGGATCATGCAGGATGTGACCGAGCGCAAGCGCATTCGCCTGGCTCTCGAGAACACCAATCGCCGGCTGATCCACGCCCAAGAGCAAGAGCGGGCGCGGCTCGGCCGAGAGATCCACGACGACCTCGGGCAACGGCTGGCCGTGCTCAAGCTGGGCATGTGTGGGGCTACTACCGGAACTAGTACCGGAACGGGAGGCCCAGCCGCGGACGCATCGCCCGGGATGGAAGAGCTCATCGAGCAGGTCGACGAGGTGAGCATGATCGTTCGCGGGCTCAGCCACAGCCTGCATCCAGCGCATCTGCTCCGTCTGGGGCTCGCGCGTTCTCTCCAGACCCTATGCCGAGAGGCGTCGCAGTTCAGCGAGGTCGACGTCCATCTCGAGGTTGGCGCGTTGCCCGACTCGCTCTCCGACGATGTGGTCCTCACCCTCTATCGCGTGAGCCAGGAGTCGGTGAGCAACGCCACCAAGCACGCGGGGGCGCGCGGCGTGTGGTTGCGCCTTCGGGGGGATAAAAGCCGCCTCGAGCTGTCGATCGTCGACGATGGCTGTGGCTTCGACCCGGACGAACTGTCCGACCGTGCCGGTCTGGGCCTGTTGGGGATGCGCGAGCGGGTACGGCTGGTCGGGGGCGAGCTGAGGGTTCGGTCGCGGTTGGGCCTGGGCACCCGGATCGAGGCCGTCGTCGCCCCGCGGAGCCCATCGGTCAGCGAGAGGGCTCCGCGGTGAGCGAAGCGGCCACACGAGCCTCGGTCATCCTCGCCGACGATCACCAGATGCTGATCGACAGCCTGCGCATCCATCTTCAGTCGAGCTACGACGTCGTTGCGCACGTCAACGATGGCAAGGCACTGGTCGAGGCGTTCGAGCGCATTGCGCCAGACGTGGTGGTCAGCGACATCTCGATGCCGAAGCTCGATGGTCTGCAGGCGTCGAGCCGGATCTTGGCCCGTGACCCGGATGCGGTCGTGGTGCTGGTCACGATGAACGATGACCCGGCGCTGGCCCAGGAAGCACGGAGGATCGGCGTCAAGGGCTACGTGCTCAAGACCGAGGCTGCCTCGAAGCTGCTCCACGCCATCGCCATGGGGCTCGAAGGCCGTACGTACTTCAGCGCCGCGGTCTTCGATGGGGCAAACAAGGCCGACGGTGGAAGCGGTGGAAGCGGTGGGCCGTTGCCGAGCGCGGCGGCCGTGCTCACCCAGCGACAGCTCGATGTGTTGCGAGAGCTGGCCCGCAACGGGACGATGAAGGACGTGGCGAGCGTACTGCATATCGCTCCGCGCACTGTGGCCTTCCACAAGTACCGCATCATGAAGCTGTTGGGGATCGAGACCAACGCAGAGCTCATCCGCTTTGCGATCTCGATCGGCCTTCTCGACGGTCGTGAAGGCGTCTCCGGTGTGTAGTGATCTCCACTGTGTTCGCCGATGGAACACCTTTGCGGCCAGGACTCCGCAGTGGTCCGTATCCATCACTACTGACAGGCCACAACTAGTAGTTCTGCCAGCTGGCGACGCCATTTGTCAGTGGTAGCCTGAAAACACGAGACGAGGTGTGGCGGAACGCTGATGAGCAGCGCCGCAGGGGACACACCTCGTAGGATCGGAGTCTCCCCGGGCGAACATCGAGCATACCGCTCGTCGTTCGCCCGGGGCGGACCAAGACGGAGGCGTAATGTCGATCGAGCAACCAGCGGCCGAGCACAACACGACGACGGAATCGAGTCGTGACGGGGGAAAGTGCCGACTTCGCGTCATCAACGGCCCGCTGCGCGACGCGACCTACCTGCTCGACGCTACGCTGAGCATCGGTCGCGCCTACGATGCCGATCTACAGATCGTGGACAGGGCGGTGTCGCGGCGGCACGCCGAGATCGCGACGGACGAGCGGGGGAGGCACGTCCTGGTGGATCTCGACAGCAGCAACGGCACATTGGTCGAGGAGATACGGATTCGTCGGTGGATATTGACACCTGGGACCGTGTTTCGGATCGCCGGAACCGAGCTCGTGTACGAGCAACGGCCGCGTGATCCCATATGTGAAGAGTCGGGGGTCTATGCCATGCACTACTCGGACCCGCGGACGTACCGGGGAACCGTGGAGTTCCAAGTGGCAGGCATGGAGTTGGGGGTCGAGCAGGAGCCGACGCAGGTTCAGGACGATGCGCCCGTGCGCCGAGACTGGGGGGTCTCGGCCGGGGCTGATGCGGAGCCGTTGCTGGGGGAGGAGCGGCTCGAGGTGCTGGCGGCGGGGGCCGACGGCAAGGCCTACGACGGGAGCTTGTTGGCCGACATCCTCGACTACCGCGAGCTTCGCACGCGTTCACTGCGTCGGAAGGGGATGGGGGCGTCCGATGTGGAGACACTGCGGACGTTGGAGGAGCGGCTTCGGCCGCGATCTGAGGAGAGCGTCCGGTCGGGTGGGGGGCCCGGCCGGGCGTATCACCGCTTTTGTTGCCGTGTTCCGGCGCGTCTTCGGTTCGCCTCGGGGGAGGAGCGACCGGTCATGGTGGCGGATGTCGGTGTCGATGGAGCGAAGATCTTCGCGCCCGATCTTCGAGTGTCACCCGATGTGCCAGTATGGCTGGCGATCGACTTCGTGTCGCGCGAGCGGGCGCAGACAGTGGTGTTCACCAGTCACGCCGTACACGCGCGAGGCGAGGAAATCGGCCTGAGTTTCGTGGGGGCACCCGGTGAGTCGAGGCGGCATCGTGAGCCGACGACGAGAACTCGCGTGCCCTGCGTCAACGGCTCGCGCGAGCGCAGGACCACACGGTGGTCGAGCGGACGCAGCCGAAGACGAAATTCGGCTGGCCGCCGCGGCCCGACGGTTTGATCGATCCAAGGAAGGGACGGGAGTTCGCGGTGGATGGCCACCGCGGGCAGCCTTTGGCGTGAAAAGGAGACAGGGACATGAGCAACATCTCGATCATCAACGGACCAACCCGCCGCCGCGTGCGGGTGCTCGACGGTCCCCTGCGAGGGGCGACGCACGTCCTCGGGGACCACTGCATCGTGGGCAGGTCCGGCACCTCGGACCTGCAGCTCCTCGACGATGGGGTCTCACGAGAGCACGCGCAGATCATCTCGCGCCCGGGCGGTATCCACATCTTGGTCGATCTGCGCACGACCAACGGCACCTTCATTGGCGATCGGAGGGTCGAGCGCGAGATCCTCGAGCGGGGGACGATCTTCAGCATCGTCGGCACACGGTTCATCTACGAGGACGTGGAGCCGGTCAGAACCGATTGCGAGGACTCGGGGGTCTATGCGGTCGAGTACCACGGGGCGCCCAGCCGTCGCGGAACCATGGAGTACGTGGTGGCCTCGATTCCTGGGCTCGCCGATCAGGAACAGCCCGAGCGACAGCTGGGCCAAGGCGGGTGGCGCCGTCCCGAGTCGTCGGTGACGGCGGAATGTACGGGGGGGGAGCAGCTCCACCGTGTGCAGGCCAAGAACGACGACGGCACTCCCTACGAAGGAAACCTCATCGAGGATGTGCTCGACTACCGTCGCACCGGGCTTCGTCTGTCACGGGGTGAGGTCCACGACGAGTCGTTGTTGGAGCAGGTCGAACAGCTGGAGGGGCGGCTGTGCCTACCCGTGCCACGACGCGATGGGGCACCCGCGATACGGCGGACCTTCAAGCGCTTCTCTTGTTACTTTCCCGCCGGCTTGCGTCAGGCGCGGGGCGCCAACCTCAACGGGGTCGTGCTCGATTTTGGAGTCGACGGGGCCCAGCTGCTGGCCTATCGGCACGGAATCGCCGAGGACACGATCGTGTGGCTGGCCATCGATGTGGTCACCAAGACGCAGACCCAAACGGTGGTCTTCCCCAGCCGTGTGGCATGGACCAGTCGCAACCATCTCGGGCTCAGTTTCTCGAGCCAGCCTGGCTGGCGGCCAGCCAGGGGTGTCGACCCGCGCGCGCCGACGCGGCTCGATCTCGACAGCAGCCGACGCACCATCGTTCCACACCTGGCGGTCGTTGCGGCGCAGGTCCGCTCCATCGACGAGTAGGCGGGGAGGCCACGGTCGGCAGCGGAGCCGCCTGCGGACCCGTTCTTGCCTCGCCGCACGTCAGTGGGTACATCGAACGACGTGGCGGGCAACGGACCTTCGTATTCTCTGTACTACTGGCCGGGGTTGCCCGGGCGCGGCGAGTTCGTGCGCCTGGTGCTCGAGCAGGCCGGGGTCGACTACGACGATGTGGCGCGACGACCCGAGGCACGAGGAGGGGGGGTGCCCGCGATGTTGTCGCGGCTGCGCGAAGGTCCCGGCCTCAGACCGCTGGCGCCGCCCATCATCGAGCACGGGACGCGCACCCTGGCGCAGATGCCCAACATCTGCGCGTGGTTGGCCGCGCGCCATGGGTTGGTCGCCGACGATGAGGATGTGCGAGCCGAGGCGCTGCAGCTGCAGCTGACGATCGCGGATCTCGTGACCGAGGCCCACGACACCCATCACCCTCTGGGCAAGGGGGCGTACTACGAGCAGCAGCAGGAGGCGGCGATCGCCAATGCACAGCAGTTCGTCGATGCGCGGATGCCCAAGTTCCTCCGTTACTTCGAAGCGGTCGTGCAGGCCAACGACGCTGGTGGTGGTCATCACCTCGTCGGTGATCGACTGTCGTACGTGGATCTATCGATGAACCACGTGCTTCACGGCCTCACGTACGCGTTTGGGCGGGCGCTGTCGGTGTACGAGCCGCAGTTGCCGGGCCTGATGGCGTTGCGCGACCATGTCGATGCGCTCCCTCGGCTCGTCGCCTATCGTGCGTCGTCGCGGTGCATCGCGTTCAATGAGGATGGGATCTTCCGCGCCTATCCGCCACTGAACCTGCTGCCGTCCTCGCAGTAGCGCGCGCCGCCTCGGATGGGCTCGACGGGCGGCGGTCGCTCGCCTGCGATGCATCGGGTCGGGGGTCAGCTGCGAATGCACGCGACAGCGGCCTCGGCCGCAATACAGATGCGTCCGACAAGGGGGTTCGGCAGCAGCGACAATGCACCCGACAGCCGCCTCGGCCGGGATACAGATGCGTCCGACAAGAGGGTTCGGCAGCAGCGACGATACGCCCGAGGGCACGCGTGGGCAGCAGCGACGATGCGCCCCAGGCAGCAGCGACGATGCACCCGACAGCCGCCTCGGCCGCGATGCAGATGCGTCCGACAAGAGGGTTCGGCAGCAGCGGCGATGCACCCCGAAGTACGAGCCGGGCAGCAGCGACGATGCGCCCGAGGCAGCAGCAAGGATGCGCCCGAGGCACGAGTGAGGGAGCAGTACAGGTGCACCCGAGGTGCGGGTCGGGGATCACTACGCGGGACCCCGACACGGGCATCGGGATGGCGATCATCCACCCGATGATCCGGCTGATGATGCCGAGGTGAGTCGGACAGATGTAGGCCAGGCAGCGAGAAGGTAGGCCCCCTCGGAGGGCAGAACCCTGAAGGAAAGACCTACAGTAGACGCTGTTCTGTGGTTGAAATCCGCGTTTGGCCCGAAGTGGGCCGGCTCGGCGAGACCCGTCCCAACAAATCGTGTGGGACGACGGGGATTCCCGATGCGATCGGGGCGTGCGTGATTGCGACCAGCCTCCACCCTAAGTGTCAGAGGCACGCACGCGATGCCGATCAAGCTGCTGGATCATACCTGGCCGCTGGTCAAGATCTACGTCAACGGAGAGGTGGACGGTCACGATCTCGACGAGCACCACTCACGCTATGGCGCGATGCTTCGACGGGGAAAGCACGCGATCATGGAGATCACACAGCTCGACGCACCGATGATGACGTCGCAAGTCGTACGACTTCGCGCCCGCTTCATCGCCGAGCATCGTCAGATGCTCGCCGACAACTGCATGGCAGGTGCATATGTACTGCCGTCGGCTGTCGCGAGAGGTGCCTTGAAGGCAGTGTCGTGGCTGCAACCGTTGCCCTTTCCGCACTCGGTCTTCGACACCGAGCAAGACGCGGAACCGTGGGCCCGGAAGCGGCTGGCGATCCACCTGTGAGGCGGGCGTACGGCGGGTGGGGGCCCGCCGTCGCCCGCGACCTCCGTGTAGCAGCCCGTGGTGCAACCCTCGCGCCGCCGTAACACCGCCCCCGTGGTCCATGCCTTCGTTTTTCATCGGTTGTTTGCGCCCGGCAAACGCCCTCTTCGCGCCTTGGCACGGGCCACGCTGACGGCGTTCCGACCCCACGAGGGTTTCACCACAGGCTGCTAGGCTCGACTTTGGCGGTTTTCCATGGGCCACAACGCCGTCAGCGGCAGCTCCCTGGCGAGGCTGCGCTTCGAAGGCGCATCGGGTCATGCGTCGAGGAGCGAAAACACTGCCACAGCGGTCGGGGGCGGTGTTATGGCGCGTGGAAAAC
>JAHZJA010001521.1 GCA_022601155.1 Deltaproteobacteria bacterium
GCCCTTCTCCGCCATCAGCTCGTGGTCCTCGAGCGCGGTAGCAAGCGTCAACGCTCGAGGCGCGATGACCGTTGGCTGCTGGCCGGTCTCGCCCGTTGCACTCGCACATGGTCCCCCCGTGCTTGCTACTTGGGTTCATCCGCGAGTGATTTCGCGAGCCGGGTCACGGGCGATGCCGCTCGAGCTTCGCTTCCCGCCACGCTTCGACGACCTCGCACATTCCGAGGCCCACTGCGGCGACTTCGTCGACTGGTACAACCAGGAACACCGCTATCTCGCGCTGGGCCTCATGACGCCCTACGACGTCCAGCACGGCCTCGCGCTCGACAAGTGCCATCGGCCAGTGGCGCCCTCAGGACCTACCCCTCGTCGACGACGGCGCGGAGCTGCTGGACGCGGGTACCCAGCTCGGCCTCACCCGCCGGGATCGGATCGCCGGCCGCGATGGCGGCCAGTTGCTCTCGCAACACCGCCCGGGCGCGACGCAGGCGGCTCTTGACCGTGCCCTGTGGGATCTCGAGCGCGGCGGCCAGATCGCGGGTCCCGAGGTCCTCCCAGTAGTGCAGCTCGAGCACGACCTGCAGCTGCAGCGGGATCCGACGCATGGCCTCGAGCAACTGGTGGTGCTCCTGACGGCGCACCACCAGTGTGCTGGGCCGCGGGTCGAGATCGGCGATCGAGGACTGCGAGGCATCGAAGTCGAGCCGGTCCCGGGATTGCGATCGAAAATGGTGCAGCAGGCAATGGCGCGCCACCCCGAACAGGAACGCCCGGAACGGGGCGTCGCCGCGGAAGTGCTCTCGCGACCGCACGCACTCGAGCATCGTGGACTGGATGAGATCCTGTTGGGCGCCCGGGGCCTTGGTACGGAAGAATCGGCGGAGCGCGTCGAAATGACGCCGCAGCAGGGTGGCCCCGGCCGCTTGATCGCCGTCGGCCCAGGCCCCCAGCAGCTGCTCATCCGTCATCCGGGGAGCTTATCGGAATCGGAGTGCGCCCCGCGTGCGTCGCGGGCACCAGCCGCCCGCCGGTCGGTCGGCACCGGCCAGGCGCGGTCGCGAGCGGCTAGTTGTGAGCGTAGGTGATGAACATGACCGAGGGGTCGTCGAGCAGGTCCTCGGCGCAGGGAGGGATCGAGAAGCTCCCACAGTCGAAGTCCTTTCCGGGATCGGGCTGGAACGTGTCCAGTCGGGTCTTGCCGATACAGATCGCCGTCATGCTCGCGTCCCAAGCCGCCTCTGGGGTCCACAGCGGATCGGTGACCGGATCGATGGGCAGCTGGTCGGGGCCCGAGGCCGTCTTGTTCCACACCGCGATGGTCGTGCCGGTCTCGGTGTACGACTGCCCCAGCGGGCCGCAGTAGCTGGCCATCCCCGCGTACGTCATCACCTGGTGAACGCTGGGAGGCTGCGCGTAGTAGCCCCACGTGTACCCGGACTTGGCCACCAGGCCCGAGGTACAGCCCAGGTACGCGGTGCTCTTGTCGAGGGTGAACTCCCCCGTGCCATCGTCGATCCGGAGGCTGGGGTACACGACCGCGTGGAAATCGAGCGCGGGATCGGGGTCCTCGTCGCAGGTGGGCTCCCAGGTCAGACTCGAGTCCCCGTAGAGGTAGTTGTGGTCGGACTCCCACTGGTAAAGGGTGGACTGGCCCGGGCTCACCGAGAGGTCGGCGATGCGGAGCCTGGCGTCGACTGTCACCGAGACCCCAACGGCGTTGTCGGCCTTGGCCGTGATCAGCCAGTCGGTACCGAGCCAGTACTGCCCATCGACTTTGCACCTAACCCACGGGAAGGCGACGTGCTCGAAGACCATCGCCTGGAAGTTGCCGTCGTCGTCGACGCTCAGGTGGGGGTCGACGACATGGAAATCGCCCACGACCGGCATGCCCTGATGGCCGATGCACTGGTAGGCGCGAATCTCCGTGATGGCGATGTCGGGGTCGCTTCCCGCGACCAGCGGGAGGTTGTCGATCCCGTACTCGCTCAGGCCGAGATAGAAGTTGTTGCGATAGTCACACTTGGCAAGCAGCGGGTTGCAGGCGCCATCTCGAAGTGAATACTCGAGGTCGTCGAGCGGGTCGCCGAGTTCGTCGCCGGGATCGCACGCCGCCGTGGGAGCGCTCGCGGTCATGGCCAGGGTGAATCTCATCAATCGGTGGCGCAGGGGCATTGGCTTCGTCTTCGGTGTGGGGCGTTGGAGGTCCGCGGGCGTCGGGCCCGCTGCGCGATTGGCGGTCGCCGGCGCGGTCGACCGCCACATCTCACCCTTGGATAGAGTCCGAGCCTCGCTTCGTTGGACAGCAACGACTTTTCCAGGGCGCTCGCAATCCACCGAGCCTCGGGGGCTCACACCCCTACCGAGGGTCCATTTCCACTGGTCGTGCCAGGGGTTTCGCGCGATCGTCCACCCTCCGCCCCTCCGATGTCCGCTCACGACAGCCCCGGCGACCCGGCCTCACGTAAGGGAGACACGCAGTCCACGAGGACCGCTCCACCGCGGTTGAGCCCCCGTGCCGACGGGGAGCCACGCAATCGGTTCAACGCGGCGCTCCAGTGCGAAGTGCTGGCGTCCGCGATGTTTCCCGCCAGGGTCACCCAGCCCACGCTCGGACGCTACGACGTGCTGGCCTTCGTTGGCGAGGGCGGAATGGGCACCGTCTACGCAGCGCACGATCCCCGGCTCGAGCGCAAGGTCGCCATCAAGCTGCTCCGAGGTACCTCGAACGACCCGCGGCAGCGGGCCCGGCTCGCGCGAGAGGCCAAGACCCTCGCGCGCCTCAGCCACCCCAACATCGTCACCATCCACGAGGTATGGGACGAGGGGGGCGAGCTGTACATCGCCATGGAGTTCGTCGAGGGGCAGGATCTATCGGGCTGGCAGCGCGGCGAGCAACGATCGTGGCAACAGGTACTGGACGTCTATCTGCAGGCCGGACGAGGTCTGGCGGCGGTCCACGAAGCCGGCCTAGTGTACCGCGACTTCAAGCCCGCC
>JAHZJA010001522.1 GCA_022601155.1 Deltaproteobacteria bacterium
ACGGTGACCGACGACATGGTCACCTACGTCGATGCGACCACAGGCGCGGCGCTCTCCAGCCGCAACATCCTTCACTACTCGGGCATCGCGCCGCGCAAATACAAGCACCGCGACACCCAGCACGCCTACGAAGGACGCGGGCAGGTTCGGATCGTCGACACCAAGGACGCCAAGGTCAAAAAGAAGCTCCATCACGTCCCCCCCGATACCTACGACCCCCTGTCGGTGATGGCGTGGGTTCGCTCGCTGCGGCTGGCCAAGGGCGAGCGCGCGAAGGCCCATGTGGTCGACGGGCTCACGCTGATGCGCGTCGAGATCGTGTCCGCCGGAACCGATCGGCTCGATCCCGTCCCCGGGATGGTCTCGGCCCTTGGGCTGGGCGCGACCGATGTCATCCGGATCGACGGCACGATCACGCGTGTGGACGAACACGGAGCCGCGATCCCGGGCAAGAAGGCGTTTTCGATGCGGGCGTGGCTGTCCAACGACGAGCGCCGCATCCCTCTGGTGATGGAGAGCGACCTGTGGGTTGGGGCGATTCGGCTGGTGATCAGCGGGTACGACCCCCCAACGGAGGGTACGGGTCGGGACGCTCCGGCGCCGTCTGGCACCGTCACGGGCCCGTGACGGGCTCGCCGCGACTCTGCCCACACCGGCCCACCCGTCGCGACCGAGATCCACCCAACCAGACCAACAACGCTCCCGGCGAATTTTCAGGGCCTGTGACGACGTTTGGGGCCGCGTCCGACACGGGACCAAGGTACAATCTGCATCGCCTTCCGAGGGTCGGTCCACCCTCGTCGGCTACACCGCCCACCTCGTTCGCTCGTCATCATGTCGGAGCGCTACCGCCCACTATTCAAACTCGACTCTGGAGGCATGGCCGAGGTCTATGTCGCCGAGGCCGAGTCGATGGCGGGGTTCAAGAAGAAGGTCGCGATCAAGCGCATTCTTCCGAACCTGCTCAAGGACGAACGCTTCGTCCGGATGTTCCTCGACGAGGCGCGGCTGTCTCTGCACCTGAGCCACGCCAACGTCGTCACCGTCTTCGACATCGGCAAGAGCTCATCGACGTATTTCATCGTCATGGAGTACGTCGAGGGGGTCAACCTCAAGGCGATCCTCCTCGAGCTCGCGCGTCGCCGGGGCACATGCCCCGTGCACATGACGGTCTGGATCCTCAACGAGGTCCTCAAGGGTCTGGACTACGCCCATCAGCTGCGTGACCCCGAGACGGGCCGCAAGCTCGGCATCGTTCACCGAGACATCTCGCCGCCGAACATCCTCATTTCGTGGAACGGCGAGGTCAAGCTCACCGACTTCGGCCTCGCGAAGGCATCCACCCAGCTGGAGTCCACCGACCCCGGGGTGGTCAAGGGCAAGTTCTCGTACCTGTCGCCCGAGGCGGCCAGTGGTCTCGAGGTCGACGCCCGGGCAGACATCTTCGCGGTCGGCATCCTCGCCTTCGAGCTGCTCACCGGACGACGGTTGTTCCTCGGCGAGTCCGACTACGACACCGTCCAGTTGGTGCGCGGCGCCGAGGTCCCGAGCATCGGCGACATCAACCCCGAGGTCACACCCGAGCTGGAGAAGATCCTCCTCCGTGCCCTCACCAAGGATCCCGACGACCGCTACCAGACGGCGTCCGAGTTCGCCGACGATCTGCTGGCGTTCTTGTTCTCGCGCAGCCTCAAGGTCTCGTCCCGCGATCTCGCCGACTTTCTCAGCCCCCTGCGTAGCAAGCAGGTGCTGCCGGCCGAGCCCAAGCCCGACGAGTCCAACCTCATCCTCAAGCTCATCGAGGACGAGTTCGCCGACATTCGCTCACTCGACGAGCAAGACGATGGCCCCCCCACCGGCTCGCAGCCGCTGACTTCCCTCGGTGGCTACGATCCCTCCGCCCCGCTGGCGCTGGACGACTTCGACAACGGCGACCTCTCGCCCGCCCCCACCGGCCCTGGTGAGTCGGAGCCCACCCCCGTACCGGCCCCGGGCTCGGCCCCGATGCGGGTCGACGGTCCCGAAGACAGCCTGCCGCACGGCAAGAGCACCCCGGCCGGGCGTGTTCAGAGCCCGCCGCCGCGCGCGGGGATGGGCATGATGCCTTGGGTCGCGCTGCTGCTGGTGCTTGGAGCAGGCGCAGGCGCCTACTACTGGTTCGTCGTCCTCGGCAACGCATAGTGCGAGCCAAAGGGCGGCGACTGCCCAACGCCATGCGCCACCAGGGCGCAGGGGGACGCACGATGAGAACGACGCCGTGGCTGGGGATTGCGCTGACCATCTCGCTGGGCTGCACGGGTGGTCGCGGCGAGACGCCCGAGCCCACGTCGATAGGGCTCCCGCCGCCGACCTCGTCCACCACCGCGAGCCCCGACTCCGAGATCACGGGCGATGCACCCCCCGACGGCTCGGGCCCCGGCCCCACCGACGACACGCTCGACGGAGGGTCGACCGATGGGCCCCCGTCCTGTGTCTTCTGTGACGGCCCGAACCAGATCTGTATCGACGACCGCTGCATCACCACCTGCCAGGGACAGCAGCCCGATCCCTGCGGACCCGACCAGGTCTGCGACGTGATCAGCGGCGAGTGCCGTGCCCCCGACGCCGCGTGCACCCTCGCCGGGCCCACGCAAGCATGCGGCCCCCAGCAATGCGGACCCGGCTCCGTTTGTGACGGGCAGCGGACCTGCGTCCCCGTGGCGCCATGCGGCGACGTGGCGTGCCTACCCGACGGCAACTGCTGGGGCTCGTTGTGCTCGTGCACCCGCGCGATCGATTGCGCCACGCCCTCGGTCGCCGACCTCAACGGACCGTTCGCCACCGAGATCGGCGACCTCGAGTTCGCCGATGACTGCACCGCCTGGATGGTCACGCTGCGCAGCGGCACCGATTTCGTCAGGCGGCTGACCCCCGACGGCACCGTCACCGAGTGGGGCGGGGTCTCCAATCTCAACATGGGCGAGGTCAAGGTCCGCAAGGCCGTGACCCCCCCGGCGGGGCTGCTCGTGGAGCCCACTGCCCGCGGCCTGGCGCACGACGAGCGTCAACCGCCCCTCGGAGGCGACGACGGCCTCGGCGAAGTCGCCATCACCTACACCTGCTGCAGCACCTGCGGGTGCTTCACCGATCCTCCGCAGGGCGTCGCACGCCTGGTCCCCGAGGATCTGGTCAACCCGCTCCCGCTGGTCATCGAAGCGACGGTGACCCAAGGCAGCGGGCCCTTCGGTAGTGCTGCCGCCGACGCCGGACCCTTCGGCCTGACCTGGGGCATCGACCGCGTCTTGTACGTGGGCAACAGCACCGCCAACGGTGATGTCGTCACCGCGGATCTGGAGCTCGGGACCCAGAGTGCGCTCGGCAGCCTCCCGAGTCGCGTGACCGCGGGTGCCCCACTGAGCGCCGTGCACCTGCTGATGGCGGTCGAGGGTGGCTCGCTGTACCTGTTCAACGTCGAGACGCTCGCCGCCGACTTCCTGGTGGACCTGACCGAAGACGTGACCAGCCTCAGCCACGACGCGTTCGATGGGAGCGTCTACGCCGGGCTCCGCAATCTCGATGTGGTGGTGATCGATCCGTGGACCGGCACCGTGACGCCCTTCGATGTGATGCCCGGTCTGGGTCGGGTCACCGTCGGCCCCGATGGCCAGCTGTGGTTTTCACCCGTGGCGGTGCTGGAGCCCAATCCAATCTCCGCGTGGGACTTGCCGGACGCGTTGTGATCCCCGCCGCGGGGACGCACCGCGGCTCGCAGAGGCCGTCAGCCACCGTCGCTGGTCATCACGGGGCCCGAGTCGGTCATCACCGGGCCCGAGTCGGTCGTCACGGAACCCGAGTCGGTCCCCTGCTGTCCCGTATCACTGCTCGTCGTGCCCGGGCCCGAGCCGCTCGTCATCGGTCCGCCCGAGTCACTGTTCGTGGCCGGCGGTCCCGAGTCGGTGGTGCCCGAAGTCGACGGCAGGTCACCGGTCCCAGAGCTCCCCACGTCCGACGAGCCACCGCTGGACGAGCCCGTGCCCTCCCCGCCCACACACTCCCCGGAGCGGTCGCCCGCCAGTTCGCCATAGCGGCGATCGGACGGGCAGCCGAGGTCGGGGAAGCTGCACACTGCCTCGGCCTCACAAAAGCCGCGCAGCGTCGAGGTCTCGCACTGGCTGTCCTCGCTGCACGTGAACACATCGGACGAGGCGCACGCGACGGCAGCCAACAGCCCCGTCACGACACCCAGTCCCAGTGTCCGCCATCTCATCGGTACCGATGGTAGCGCCCTCGCCGGTTTACGGCAGCGCATACGCGGCGCCCGGCACCCCAATCTCGACGGCGTACAGCCCGCCCGGCACCCCCGAGGCGTACATGGTGGTCTCGCCCCATGGCGACGCCGCGGGGGCGAACACCGCGTTGGCAACGTTGGCCGGGAACTGAGCCACGAGCGTCTCCGCATCCCCCATCGCCACCCCCGCCTCGTCGAGGAACACGCGGTACAGCGCGGAATTGCCCTGGTCGACGACGTAGAGGTTGCCGCAGGCGTCCATGCTCAGGCCATCGAGCAGGGCCCCGCCGATGCTCGACACCACCGAGACCGGTCCCGCGCTGCCGTCCTCCGCGATCTCGGCCGCACGGATTTCGCCCGCGTTGTACCCGGTGAAGAACAAGATCCCGCGCTCGGGATCGTAGACCACCCCGTTGGCTCCGCCTGCGTCACCACCGGTGATGATGTCGTCGACCGAGTCATCGCCGTTGATGCGACGGACCGAAGAGAAGTTGGTCACCCACACGTTGCCGTCGAGGTCGGGGTACAGGCCGTTGACCCCGCCCGCATTGGTCAGCAGGTTGCCCTCGCCGTTGACGATGGCGATGTTGCCGACCATGAACTTGGCCGCCAGCAAGTCACCATTGGTTCGGTAGCGCAGGCCGTAGGTGCCGCCCTGATCCGGCCAGCTGTCGACCTCGGTTCCCGTGGAATCGATGAGCACGATCTGCCCGCCGCTCTTGCCGGCCAGGTTGCCCTGACCGTCGAAGGCGATGTCCTCGCTGTCGGAGAAGATCATCCCCGGGGTGGCGATCGTATCGACCGCCAGCGGTCCCGGAATGATCGCGGTGCAATCCACCCCCGCGGTGTCGGTCTCTTCCTCCGTGTCGGTGCCCGGACCAGTGCCCGAAGAATCGACCACCCCGGTCGTGGGCGACTCGGTGTCCGAAGCCTGGCCCGAAGAGGTGCCGGGAGGATCGTCGGTCGCCGCACTCGTGCCGTCGGTGTTGCCTGCGGTCGCACCCGAGCCCGCCGTACCACTCCCGGCCTCGTTGGCGGACCCATCATCACCACAAGCGGTAAGCAGCGCCGCGCACGTCAAGATCATTGCAGTCGAAGGGCGAGTCATGGCCGCGACGCTACGCCACCGTCGCACGCGGCTCAACGGCCGGTGGGGTCGCGGAGACCGCAGCCACGGCGGAGATTCCGTATGGCGATACGACCACCCACGACGGCAGCTACGCAGCAATGGCCCAATACCGGCCAACACTCGCGGCAGCCGCGCTGCGCTGCTCGATCCACCCTTCGCCGCGCCGCGCCCGATTCACCGTGCCGCCATCGCGTGGGCTGCGACGGGGACCCCCGGCCCAGGGTGAGCGTAGACTCGGCGCCGCCATGTTCCGTCTGTCCTGGCCTCTGGTGTGGTTGTTGTGGCTCGGTCTGTCGTCGACAGCCGCCGCCGCGCCACCGCTCGCGACCCCGTCGGTCCGCATCGACCTGGTCACCGTCGGGCCAGGCAACGTGCTGCTGACCCGGGCCGGTCACACGGTCCTGCTCGTCACCGAACAACTCTCCGACGGTCGTACTCCGAGCACCGCCTACAACTTCGGCGACACGAACTTCTCCGACGCCTCGATACCGTTCCGGTTCTTGTTCGGACACCTGACGTTCTTCGGCAGCGTCACCGGGGACCTGTACGACACGACCGAGTTCTACGGGTTGATGCAGGACCGCGATGTGGTGCGCCAGCCGCTGGCCCTCACGCAGCCGCAGGCCCGCCGCCTCGCCGAGCGGCTCCAGACGCTCGTCCATCCCGACACGCGCGACTACACCTATCACTACCTCGAGCAAACCTGCAGCACGAAGGTCCGTGACCTGATCGACGAGGTCACCGACGGCGAGCTCCGTCGCCAGCTGGGTTCTCAGCCCGATCCGTGGACCGTGCGCGACTTCCAGCAGTTG
>JAHZJA010000132.1 GCA_022601155.1 Deltaproteobacteria bacterium
AGGCCGCGCGGGAGCACAGGGATCGCCTAAGACAAGCGGCATGGGTTTGCGGCAAAGCGGTCACGTAGCAGCGTGGCTTCTTGTTGGATCTGAACCCCTCCAGCGCCGCCAGGTTGGTCGAAGCACTGGCAAGTGCGCTCGTTGCAGACGAGCAACACGACGTCCGCCTCGCGCACCTGTCGTTCGCGCCAGGCCACCCATCCTTCTTCGGGGTTGTGCACGAAGATCGCCGCCCAAGCGTCGATGCCGTCCTCACACAACTCATACGCCAGCCAATGGGCGAAGCTGCTGCACGCCTCGCTCTGCGTGTCGTAGCTGACGAAGACACGAACGGGGCGGGTGCCGTCTGAGGAGGGCGTAGACATGGAGAATTCAGAAGGGGGCGGTCTCGACTCCGGCTCTCAGGGAAGGGCCCTTGGAGGTCTGTGGTGCAGTCACGGTGAGGTTGAACCGACCGTCGTGGGCGTGATGGGCTCGTCGTCTTGGGCGGACCCCGGACCGCGGTACAGCCGAGACTGCCCCGCCACATCCTGCCCTTCGGACTGCCACGCGAGCTTGGTCATCTGCAGCGCTCGCGGCACGTCGAGTCGGGGCTGCGAGGTCAGTCGGTCGTACAGCGTGGCCGAGAACAGGGGCGCCCAGTCATCCGGGTAGGGACCGTCGAAGCCGATGGCGTAGTGGGCATGCCGCACAGCAGCCTCGGCCAGCATGAGCGAGGAGCAGGTCGTGAAGGTGACGAGCGTGGGCGGGCGGTCGAGCTCCGCGAACAGCTCGGACAGCTGCTGTGGCGACACGAAGACCTCATCCCCGGCATGCTCGCTCTCGAGGACCAGGTGGTTGGAGTAGGGGTCGGTGTGGCCGCTGAAGTGCACCAGCGCAGGCTCGTGCTCGTCGAGCTCACGGACCACGTCGAGGAAGGACGCCATGGTGCATACCTTCAGGGCAAGGCGGTCCCGCAGCGCGGTTCGGATGGCGCGGACCTCCTTGCCCAAGCGCAGGCGGTCGCGTGAGGGGGCACCGTTGGCCGTGAACACGATGAGCGTCAGCGGTCGGCCTGCGACGGTAGGCAGCGTGAGGCGGCTAGGTTCTGCGACCGAAACCGCGGGGCCCGCCCGAGGCGGATCGGCCAAAGAGGTGGTGCTCGGCTGCGATATCACGGGACTCGTCGACACTGAGGCTGTGCCGTTGGCATTGGCCCGTGTGAGATCCTCGAAGCTGGGCCGTGGCGCAGGTGGCAGCGTGCGGCGTGGGCCGAGGGGCGGTCGCCGAACCTTGGGCTGGTCGAGCAAGCGGCGCAGCAGGTCCTCGTATCGCTCGGTGAGCTTGTATGCCGTCCATGCCCGCAGCGACAGTGGAACGAGTTGCTCGACAGCACCGTCGAACCACACGGGGATCGCCTTGGTGTTGCGCCCGCCCGATGTGTACAGTAGGTGCCGCACCAGCATCGTCTCCCAGGTGGCGCGCTCGTCGGGGGCGGCGGTCTGCTGGGTCTGTGCCAGCTCGTAGCGGCTGTGGAACGTGGGGGTGAACACCATCACGACGAACTGGCATTGCGCGATCTGATGCTCTGCCCACTGGGCCCACCCCTCGGGAGGATCACCTTGTTCATACTGGTCGAGCCGTACATCGACGCCATCGGCCACCAACTGATCGGCCAGCGCGAGCACGCGCTGTTCGTGAGGGCCGGAGTCGTGGCTATAGGAGATGAGTACCGTCGTCGTCATGGTCGAGGCTCTGCTTGGCGTGTGTCAGCCTACTCGGCCGTCGCAGACTTATGGGTGCTCGATCGCTTGTGGTGGTCGGCGAGCATCGTCGGGCCTTCACCCCCTTCGGCCTCGCGTTCCAGCGCCTGGCGCCACCGCATCAACACGGTCGTCGACGTCGGCGCTTTGGCTCCCGCCTCCTGCTCGATCTCGTCGAGATGCCGCTGGAGCTTGCGTAGGGCCCGGCGCTGCCGGCTGGCGACTGCGTCGGGGGTGAGCGCCAGGATTTGTGCAACTTCGGCCAACGTCAGTCCCATCCAGAATCGAAAGTAGACGAGTAATTGTAGCTGACTCACCTCATCTTGCGCATCAGGGCGCCGACGGTCGTCGACGAGCCGACGCATCGCCCGAAGCACCAAGCGCTGCTCCCCGCACAACGAGGCTTCGTACTCGAGATCGTCTCGCGCGATGACCTGGGCGACATCGGCTGCGTCATTCACCTGCGGACGGCAATGCTGGTGGCGGTGGAGCGCGTGGACTTGCCGGGTTGCGATCTTGAACAGGAACGCACGCGGGT
Source organism: Deltaproteobacteria bacterium (assembly GCA_022601155.1). GTDB lineage: Bacteria > Myxococcota_A > Polyangia > Nannocystales > Nannocystaceae > Paraliomyxa. Next base: position 2,281 of record JAHZJA010000132.1, read on the forward strand.
TGTCGATACGGAGATCGGGGCGTCGGGCGAGGGTTCGCAGCAACTCGGAGAACGTCTGTTGCAGCAGGTCCGCCGCGTCGGCCAGCGCCATCCTGCGCGTAGAGCGGAAGAAGGCCAGCAGGGCGGCACTGTGTCGAATGTAGAGCTGCTGGGCGAGCATTCGGTGCTCCCGTGTCGGGTTGGACGGCGCATGGGGAGGCGGCGGGGGTATGGGCTGCGTCATGGTCGGGCCTCACGAGTACGAGCAGCCCATCCATACGGGCGGCCGTCCTCGTGGACCCTGATGCCGCGCTTTCGGGGAATTGATCCCGTCGGGGCCGGACTCGGTGGAGGCCTCGAGCATGGAAGCTGGGAGCATGTCGTCGAACGATGTTCAGATGCCATCGGCGAGAAAATCCGAAGAAATCGAACCTCGGTCGTGATCACGACCCGGCTTGGGAGGCATGCGGCTGGCGTGGAATACGTGGGTCATCACCGCACGCTCCCAGAGCGACCCGAAGATTCGGTGCCATGGGGGTCCACGGCCGTGGGCCGAACGGATGACGGCGGTGGACCGTGGAGGGAGCACCAGCCGGAGGCTGCCGACCCCACGCAGTACACTCTGGGCGCGATGACACAGGACGAGCAAGCGCGTGCTTCACGGGCCGAAGTTGGCAAGCTCTTCGCGCGCTACAGCGAGAGGCTGTTGGCCTACATCCGAGCCGCGCTTCCCATCGCCAAGTGCGATGCGGCGGACGTACTCCAGAAGGTGTTCATCGAGGTGATCAATTGGCACGACAAGCA
>JAHZJA010000133.1 GCA_022601155.1 Deltaproteobacteria bacterium
CAGTTCGAGGGATGGCCCGCCGTCCAGTTCGTGGGATGGCCTTCGGTCGCAGTGGGCACATTCGGAGGCACCGTGGCGTTCGTCGATGCCACCGACAACGGTGCAGGACGGTTCCGTGTGGTCGTCGTCCCCGACGGCGAGGAGCCCTGGCCGGCCGCCCGCTACCTGCGGCAGGGCGTCCGCGCCAATGGCTGGGTCTTGCTCAACCAGGTCAGCATCGGCTACGAGCTGTGGCGACAGTTCAACGGCTTCCCCCCTGCCGTCACGCCTCCATCCGGACCCGGGCCCAAGGCCCTTGGGGCGGCAGGAAAATAGACGATGCTCCGGCCTTTGCTCTGGGTTGGAGCGTGGATCATGACCACGCTCCTGTTTGCGGCGACGGCTCGGGCCGAGTCGCCCCTGTCGCTGGAGACCGTCCTGCAGTCGGTGGCTCGGACCCATCCTGGGCTGGAGGCCGCGCAGCGCAAGGTGGAGTCGGCCGAGGGCAAGCAGTTCGCCGCTCGGGGAGGCTTCGACCCCACGTTCACGATCCGCGGCAAGTGGAACCCCGTGGGCTACTACGACAACGGCCAGGTGGACACACTCGTCCGCCAGGCCACGCCCGTGTGGGGCGTGGGCCTGTACGCGGGGTATCGCGTCGGTTGGGGCAGCTATCCCGTCTACAAGGGCGACCTCCAGACGTTGTCCGGCGGCGAGGTTCGGGCCGGGATCGACGTGCCCGTGTGGCGCAACGGACCCATCGACGCCCGCCGAGCCAAGATTCGCCAGACCCGTATTCGGAGCGAAGGGGCCCGTCGCACCCGTGACGCGACCGCGCTGGGCCTGGAGCTGCGCGCGACCAAGGCGTACTGGTCGTGGGCCGCCGCGGGTCTCCGGCTTCAAGTCGCGCGAGAGCTGCTGGCCATCGCACAGCAGCGCGACACCGGCCTCGCCGAGCAAGCGGCGGCGGGCGCCATCGAGCCCATCAAGCGGGTCGACAGTCGCCGACTGGTCTTGGACCGCAAGGCCAAGGTGGTCGCCGCCCAGCGAAAGTTCAACGAAGCGACCTTGGCGTTGTCGCTGTTCTTGCGCGATGCCAAGGGCAACCCCATCCAACCCGGTGAGGGCCGGGTCCCGGCGGCGATCGCCGAGCCCACGCCGATCGACACCGTCCCCATCGACCAAGAGGTGACCGAAGCCATCGCTCGCCGGCCCGACGTCGCCGCCCTGCTCGCCAAGCGCAGCGTCACCGAGGTCGGGGTCAAGCTGGCCCGCAACCAGCGGGCTCCGGCCGTCAACGTGCAGAGCTTCGTCGCCAGGGACTTTGGCAATGGCCCGGCCGAGCTGGGACCCACGGAGTGGGGCGTGGGTGTGGTGGTCGAGATGCCGCTGCCGCTGCGGGCCGCCCGAGGACAATACCGGGCCGCCAAGGCCGACCTGCGAACCGTAGACGCCGAGGTCCGCGGGCTGCGGGATGCCATCGGCGCGGAGGTTCGAGCCTCGCTGGTCGCGGTGCGAGCCGCCGAGCAGACCGTGGTCCTGGCGCGACAGCAGGTCCTCGCCGCGAACGAGCTGGCCGAGGCCGAACGCGAGCGGCTCACCGAGGGCGCCAGCGAGCTGGTGATCGTCAACCTCCGCGAGCTGGCCGCGGCTGATGCCGCCACCCAGGAGATCGACGCCTTGGCGGACTTCCAGCGCGCGCGCGCGGACTTCTTGGTCTCGACCGGTCGGAGCCCGCAGCCGTAGCGAGACCGCGTCGACCTCGATCGACAGTTCCCCGACGGACCGACTCGACCGCGTCCGACCTCCGGCCGCCTCGATCGACCGTCCCCCGACGGGCCGACTCGACCGCGTCCGACCTGCGGTCGCCTCGATGGCCGCCGTATCCGCAGGGTGCTAAAGTCGCGAATCTTGGAACGGGCGTGTCTGAGGAAGGAGCTCGTGGCCAAGGGGTTTCCCCGCGAGGCCCTCGAAGCCCTCGAGGACCTGTCGGAGCACACGCGCGCGGCGTTGCCCACCCTCGAGGTCTCCGAAGCCACGTGGGTGAGCCGCTTGCGTGGGGTGCTCGACCCGCTCGACGCCGCGTTGGTCGCTTCACTCCCCAGTCTACGCGCAGCGGACCTCTACCTCGGCTGCGCGCTGGAGGGGCAAGACCCCGCCGCACTGGAGATCTTCGAACGAGCCCTCGTACCCCACATCGATCGTGCGATCGAGAGCTTCGCCACCAGTGCCGACCACCGCGACGAGCTGAGGCAGCGGGTCCGCATTCGGGTGCTGGTGTCCACCGATGGTGGGCCAGCCAAGATCTCGCAGTATTCGGGACGAGGCAGCCTCGCGGGCTGGCTCCGGACCATTGCGGCTCGCGTCGCCCTCAATGAGGCCCGCAACGGACGACCCCACGACGACCTCGACGAAGTGCCCGAGGTGGGCATCCGCGACACCCCGGAGTTCTCGCGGATGCGCGAGGAGCATCGGGGGTTGTTCATGGACTGCCTGCGCGCAGCGTTCACGGAGCTGGAGCCGCGACAGCGCGCGATCGTCCGGCTGCACCACGGCAACCAGATGACAGCGGTGGCCCTGGCGCGCTCGTACTCGGTGCACGAGTCCACCATGTCGCGATGGTTGGCCAGCGCACGCGTGGCGATGGCGGAGAACTTCGAGCGGCTGGCCACCGAAGCGGTTGCAGAGCGTGGTGCGGCAGACCAGCTCCTCGCGGTGATGCAAAGCCGCCTCGACATGAGCCTCCAGAGCCTGTTCGCCACCCGCCCCCCCACCCCCGACGACGCATCGCCGCAGTGAAGCCGCCATGGAGTGTCCGGACGACGAGCTCCTGCATGGATTCGTAGAAGGGCTGCTGAGCGCAGACGAGCTGCAGCATCTCGAGGCACACCTGGAGCGGTGCAGCGCGTGCCGTGCGGCCGCAGCCTCCGCCTCGGCCGCGGTCACGGTCGCCAACGCGGACGATGACGCACTCGATGCCCACCCCGGTCCCGAGGTCGTGGAGGGGCGCATCGGACGGTACGCGGTCCTGGGAGACCTGGGCGCGGGCGCCATGGGCATCGTGCTCCGAGCCTACGACCCCAAGCTCGAGCGCGAGGTCGCGTTGAAGATCTTGCGCGGTGAGCTGGACGTGGCCAGCAGTGCCCGGCTGGTGCGCGAGGCCAAGGCCATGGCCCAGCTCAACCATCCCAACGTCGTGGGCCTGTACGACGTGGAGATCGAGCCCGACTGTGTGGTCGTGGTGATGGAGCTGGTGCGCGGGGAGACCCTCGCCGACCGGATGCGTCGCAAGCCCGGCTGGCAGGCCCTGCTCGAGTGCTTCACCCAGGCCGGGCAGGGGCTCGCGGCAGCCCACGACGCCGGCCTGCTGCACCGCGACTTCAAGCCCACCAACGTGCTCGTCGGCGACGACGGCCGGGTGCGGGTCACCGACTTCGGCATCGCGCGGGCACAGACCCACAACCCTGCTCCCGAAGATCCACCCCCCGGCAAGGCCGGCGCCTTGGCTCAGGCCCTGACGGAGGTCGGGGCCATCGTGGGCACGCCCGCCTACATGGCTCCGGAGCAACACCGCGGCCTGCCGCTGACCACCGCCGCCGACCAGTACGCCTTTGCGGCATCGCTGTTCGAGGCAATGACCGGCACCCGCCCCTACCAAGGGTCGTCGACGGCGGCCGTACTCGACGCCAAGCTCGGGGGACCCCCCTCGTGGCCCCGTGACACCCGGCTGCCCGCGTGGCTGCAACAGGCCATCACCCGCGGGTTGGCGTCCGCGCCCGAGGACCGCTTCCCCTCGATGGAGGCGATGTTGCACGCGCTGGCATTTCGGACCCGCAGCGCGCGACGCCGCCACGCGCTGATCGTGGGCGTCGCCACCGTAGCCGGAGCGGTCAGCATCGCGGCGTTGTTGCGTACGCCCCTAGACGAGGAGCCCTGTGCCGATGGACAGGCTCAGCTGTCCGAGGCATGGACACCCACCACACACGCGCAGATGCGCGAAGCATTCCTCGGCACACGACTGCCCTTCGCACAGCAGGCCTGGGACCGCGATGGCTCTGCCCTGGAGTCCTACGCATCGCAGTGGAACGCGACCTACGTCGATGCGTGCCAGGCGACGACCGTCGAGCGGTCGCAGTCGACCGAAGCACTGGATCTGCGCATGGCCTGCCTGCACCGCGCCCGCCGTCTGCTCGCGGCCACGACGACACTGTGGCTGGACGCCGACCCCGACGTCGTCGCGCGCTCGGGCGCCATGGTCGAAGCGCTGCCCCCCTTGTCGCGGTGTTCGGACCTCTCGGCGCTACGCTCCCGCGTCGCCCCACCATCCTCCGAGCAGGCCCCCCGGGTCGAAGCCGTGCGGCGTGGGCTCGCACAGGCCAAGGCCAACCGTCTCGCGGGCAAGTACACCCCCGCGCGCGACGGATTGAATGGGCTGCGCGCCCCCTCGAACTCCACCGGATACGAGCCCGTGCGGACCGAGTTCCTGCTCGAGGATGCGGCGCTGGCCGAGCTCGAGTCCGACTACGCTGGCGCGGCGTCCCGGCTGAGCGATGCGCTCCGGCTCGGCACCAGCTGGGGACAGTGGGCCGAGGTTCGCTTGGCCTCCCGCATGTCGATCTTCGTGGCCGCACGGCGCGGACGATTCGACGAGGCGATGGCACTGGTCCCCATGAGCCAAGGGCTCGCGCAAGCATCACCCGACCCCGCCGACATCGCCGAGCTGCACGCAACGCTCGGGGCGGTGGCGCTGATTCGAGGCCGGCCCGATGACGCCGAGCCGGAGCTCCGCACCGCCCTCGAAGGCTTGGTGGCGACGTCGGGCCCCTCGACGCGCCGGGTGGCCCGGGTCAGAGCGAATCTCGCGGCCGCACTGGTCGAACGAGGGCGCCACCGAGAAGCGATTGCACAGTTCCGCGAGCAGATCGCCGTCATGTCCACGCTGTTGGGCCCGGGGCACCCCGACCTCGCCCGCACACGACAGACCTTGGGCAACGCTCAGCATCGCTTGGGGCACCTGGATGAGGCCGAGCGCGAGCACCAGGCCGCCTTGCAGGGGCGCACGCTCGCGTTCGGCGACGACCACCCCGAAGTGGCCGACTCCCTGGCATCGCTGAGTGCGGTGCACATCGATCAAGGACGCTACGAGGAGGCGGAGACCGAGGCCCGCGCCGCCCTCGAGCTCATTGAACGACACCACGGGCCCGGCAATCGGGCCGCGCTCGTGCCGGCCTCGCACCTGGCTCGTGTGCTCAGCGATCGAGGCCGCTACGCCGAGGCCGAGGCTGCCTATCGCACGGTGATCCACGACGCGACGGCCTCGCTCGGCCCCGACAGCGCCCCGGTGGCTCTGCTCCGCGGCGCCTTGGGTCACTCACTGTATCGGTCGGGCCAGTTCGCGGCGGCGCAGGTCGAGCTCCGCGGCGCGCTCGCGGTGCGCCTGGCCACGTTCGGCCCGACCCATCGGCAAACCGTGGAGAACCGACTGGCGCTGGCCCGGTGTCTGTTCGACCAACACCAGCGAGACGAGGCGTCCGCGCTGTACGAGCAGACGCTGACCGACCTTCGAGCTGCGTCCGGCCAAGCATCGGCCGAGCTCGCCACCGCGCTGGGAAGCTACGGTGAAGCACTGCTCGACGCCAAACGCCTCACCGATGCCGTGGCGCACCTACAGCAGGCCGTGCAGATGTTCGACGCGCTCCCCGAGGCGGCCCCCCGCTCTGCCGATGCCTACTTTGCCCTCGCGCGGGCACGTGTGGCCCACGGCCGAGACACCGCCACCGCAATGGCCTTGGCGCGACAGGCCCGCGATGCCTTTGGTGCCCAAGGCGTGGCCGCGGCTGCCCGCCTCGCGGCGGTCGAGCAGTGGCTCACCGAGCATCAGGCGCCCTCGCAGACGAGCTCTCCGCCCTGAAAACCGGGGGACGTCCTCGCAGTCGGCGGCTCGATCGCAGGCAAGCGAGCAGTTGCCCTCGGTCCAGGGATCTCCGCCCTGAAAACCGGGGGACGTCCTCGCAGTCGGCGGCTCGATCGCAGGCAAGCGAGCAGTTGCCCTCGGTGCAGGGATCTCCGCCGGGCCGCCGTCAGCGGCCTCGTTGCAGTAGCACTGCCCGTCGTCCGCACAGCTCAGAGCCCCGGGGCACCCCGTGTCCGGGCAGCGCTCCGCCAGGTCGCACCCCGCGTACCGTCGTCGAGGGAGTTCGGATGGGTTCGGTCGTGGCGTGTTGCGGTGACACGACGACCTCCGCGAGCTGGCGGACCGCTCCCGCATTTGTCCGCGGACACGCTCTCGCCCGTGGGGAGAAACCCATCGCGCGGCCTCACATCGACGGCGGAGAAGTGCCCCGTGGCGACTCGTTGGCCCTGCTGCCAGCCGCCCGACGGTAGTCCCGCGGTGAGATGCCGACCTCCCGACGAAATGCCCGGGAAAACCCGGCGGGATCGGTGTAGCCCACCCGCTGGCCGATCTCGGCCAGGTTCATCGGCGTCTGCGTCAGCATGCGCTTGGCCTCCTCGATTCGGCAGCGCTGCACGTAGCGAATCGGAGACTCGTGGGTCTTGTCGGCGAACAGCTGGGCGAATGCCGCACGCGACATGCCGACCTTGCTGGCCAGGGTCGCGACGGTCCACGGAGCATCCAGCGCAGCGTGGACCAGCCCCAGCGCGCGCCCGATCTGTGGATGAGCCACCGCCGCGAGCAACCCCGAGTCGGTCGACCCCGTGGTCTCGAAATGGATCCGTAGCACCCCGAGAAACACCAGCTCGGCCAGGCGGGAGACCATCCCTTCCGTCCCCACCCGGCTGCCCTTCGACTCCCGCACCAGCTCCCCGACAAAGGCTCGGATACCCCGAGTGACCTCGTCGGCACGGACGACGACCATGGACGGCAGGAGGTTGAGCAGCGGCGCCGCCGAGACCGACTCGAACCGAAACGCACAGCAGGTGAGGTGGGTCCGAGGGCCATCGCCGCCCTCGCGGATCGAGCAGCGCAGGCCAGCCTGCTGGGTTGGCACATCCACCGTCGGCGCACGACGACCCCGCCGGCTGTCGCGAAGCTCGTAGCGTCCACCACGGGGCAACATCACCAGATCGCCCGCTTCGAGTGCGACCGGGCTGGCGGCATCGTCCCCGCGGATCCACGCCGAGCCCCGCGTCACGACATGGAGCACGGGATCCAGAGCCTCGGCGTTGGTCACCCTCCACGGTGAACCCAGCTCCATCGTCGCCAGCACCACCCCGTGGAGCCCGACCAGGCGCACCAACGCGCTGAGCACGTCGCGGCTCTCTTGCCAGTCGAGCTGGGGGTCATCGTACGCGCGGGGGCTCATCGTGTTCGCGCTGTGCCCGGTGGATGGGGGTGGGCTCGTGCGCCCACCCGCGTTGGTCGTCCTCGCCATCCCCGTTGTTGCGACGACAGCATAGTCTACTCCTCGGTGTCGAACAGTGAGCGGTACTTCCCATAGCCCTCGGCCTCGAGCTCCTCCACCGCCACGAACCGCAGCGAGGCGGAGTTGATGCAGTAGCGCATACCCGTCGCCTCCCGCGGGCCATCGGGGAACACATGTCCCAGGTGGCTGTCGGCATGTGTCGACCTCACCTCCGTGCGGCGCATCCCGAGGGTGTCGTCGGTCAGCTCTTGGACGTTGCTCGCATCGAGAGGACGGGTGAAGCTCGGCCACCCCGAGCCCGAGTGAAACTTGTCGACCGAGCTGAACAGCGGCTCGCCGGAGACGACGTCCACGTAGATGCCGGGCTCGTCGTTGTCCCAGAACTCGTTGGAGAACGGGCGCTCGGTCCCGTTTTGCTGGGTGACGCGCCGTTGCTCGGGGGTCAGACGCGCGAGAGTCTCGGGCTTGTTTCCCGTGTAGTCGTTCATGGTGTCGCTCCTGTGAGACCGACCGGATTGACCGGAGGTCGTGAGGTGTTGGGCATGTGCGCGAGACCGGATGCCGACAGCCCCAGCTGCGCCAGGTCCAGGCCGTCGTGCACCCAGTGGCCACTGACGTGGGCATTGAGCTTGGCTGCTGCCGTCGATGCCAACAGCTGTGGCTCCGAGTCGTAGTTTCGCTGCAGCGCCGCCAGCAGCGCAGGATGCTGTCGCAGGCGCCATTTTTGGTGGTAGGCCTCCGCGGCGTGGAATCGCTGGCCCACGACGAGCTGCGTTCGCACCGTTCGGCCATGCTGCCGCCCGAGCTGCTCCGCACTCGCTCGTGCCATCGCCAGCTGCTGTTGGTCGGCGCAAAACAGCTGGGCTCGATACTGCGAGTGAGACGACGAGAACGGATCGTGCCCGTCCCAGAACAACCCCAGCAGCGTCTGGTAGCGGATGACCGAGGGGTCGAACGCGAGCTGGACTGCCTCGGCGTGATCACCGATGTTGCGGTAGGTGGGCGATGGGGTGGTGCCCCCCGCGTACCCGACCTCCGTGCGAAAGACCCCGTGTAGACCCCCGAACCGGGAGTCAGGACCCCAAAATCACCCCAAGGCGAAGGTGAACCGGGGTAGCGACTCGGGGGAGTTGACGTCGATGAGCGTGGACATGGCGACCAAATTGCGCACACCGTCACCGATTGCAATGGGGACGACCGTCCATACTACTTTGCCGATCGTCTACGGAGGCCTCAGCGGCGGCGCACAGGGGGTTTGAGGAGCCATCCCTCCGGCGTCGAACACCACCGAGACACGATCTCGGCGTCGATGCAGCTATCCCCCCAGTCAGCTGTCACGAGGGCCGGCGGCCCTACGCCGCCCCCTTGCGAGGCGTCGCCGCGGCCACGCTGCGACGCTCCCGCCAGTCGCCGCGGTGCTCGTGCAGCATCGCCAACAATGCGGTCACCCCTCCGTGCTCCTGGGCATCAGGCCGATACAGGGCCTGGTAGCGAACCCGGGGCAAGCCAGGCACGACCCGGCCAACCAACCCCCGTGGCAGTCGACAGCACCCGTTGACGACGGCCAGCCCCAGGCCCAACGTCACGAAGTGAATCGCGAGCTCCCACCCGGTCGCCTCGACGGCCGGCCGTAAACGACCCCCCTCGGCCGCCACCGCCCGGGCCAGGGTCTCTCGCTGGGGTCGCCCCTCGGGGGGCAGCACCAACGGCAGCTCGGCCAATGCCGCCACCCCGACGGTCCGCCGACGTGCCAGCGGATGCGCCCGCGGCATCACCAATGCCTGGGGAATCTCGGCCAACACTCGACCTTCCAGATCGTCGGGCACCGGATCGATCACCGCGACGCCGACATGGGCTTCGCCACGTCGCAGTGCCTGTAGGGTCCCATCGCGGTCTCGGGTCAGCAGCCGCAGCGGCGCAGGGCCCCGGGCGGCAAACGCCTTGATCGCATCACCCAGCAGATAGAGCAGCGCGCCCTCCCCCGCCGCGAGCACCAGCGGCTGACGGCTATGTCCGGTGCGCAGGCGCTCCACGAACGCCTCGGAGCGCTCGGCCGTCTGCCGGGCGAAGCGAAGGACCTGTTCGCCCTCCGCGGTCAGCCGCAGCCTCCGTCCCTCCCTCCCGTACAGCGTCACCCCCAGCGTCTCGCTCAGCCGGCGTATCTGGGCGTGGAGAGCCGGCTGGCTGATGTGCAGAGCCCGTGCCGCGTGCGTGAAGTTGAGATGCTCGGCGAACATCGCAAACCCCTCGAGCCACTCCATCTTCATCATCGAGTCGACGGTATCGATCTATCCAAAATTGTTATAGCCGAATCGAACATGCGAGTTCCGCCTCGTTCGCGCCCCGCTACGTTGAGTTCACAGAGATTGAACGAGGACACAGAGACGATGGGACGTAGAAATCAACGAGGCCACCACGGCAGCCACCGCACCGGACAGACTCTCGCGGCTCCCCGTGCGCTGGGCATCGACATCGGACGGGTGCTCATAGAGCCGGCCGATTCGGCCGCCGACACTTCATTCATCAGCGGCACCGACCACGACGCCATGCAGACCCCACAGAGCCCGGGGGCCTTCGAGACGATCGCCGCCCTGGTCGAAGCGTTCGAGGGGCGCGTGTGGCTCGTCTCCAAGTGCGGCCCTCGCATTCAGGCCCGCTCGCGCCGCTGGCTGGCCTACCACCACTTCTTCGAGCGGACCGGCATGCCCCACCATCAGCTCCGGTTCTGCCGCAAGCGTAGGGACAAGGCCCCCATCTGTGCCGAGCTCGGACTCGAGGCATTCATCGACGACCGGCCCGACGTGTTGGCCCCGATGGAAGGTGTGGTGCCCTGGCGCTACCTGTTCGGCCCCCAAAAGCCGGGCCGCCCCCCTGCCGCCGTCATCCCGGTGCTCGACTGGAGCGAGGTTGCCGAGCACCTCCTGCCGCTCGCCGGGGAGCAGGCTCGCGTGACCGCGGAGGGCCGCCCGGGTGTGGCCCTGTCGGTTGGATGACCCTCACCCGGAGCCCGACCCCCAAGCGGGGGTCGGGCTCCCTACGTCGCGGGAAACTCCAGGAAGCGCGGCGGTACTTGCTCGGTGAGCCACACCCCGTTGGGGCTCACGAAGAACCGGTGCCCCTCGGCGTGCATCGCATCAGCCCTCACGGTGAGCACCACGGCCCTCCCCCCGGCGGCTCCCCACGGCGGAGGCCGTCTGCGGATCGGCCGACAGATGCACATGGTGCCGCTGCCCCGGCTGCAGCCCTTCGCGCGCGATGGCCTCCAAGAAGCGTCCCACGGTTCCGTGGTACAGGCGCGGCGGCGGCTCGCGCAGGGGATGCCCGAGCGCCACCGGAACCGAGTGGCCTTGCACGGCTCGAATTCGTTGGCCATCGGAGCTCAGCGCAAACCGCTGCTTGTCGGAGCTGTCCACCACCCGAGCCAATCCCGCCCGATCGAGCATCATGCCTCGCGCCTGGCACACCACCAGCAACGCCGACACCTCGGCCCATCCTGCTTCGTCGAGGCTCAACCCCACCTCGTGGGGTGCATGCCGCAACACCCAGCTGAGAAAGCGGCTGATCTGCGTGGCGTCCGGCTCGGGCTCGCCCGTCACCCCGCGATGGTCTCATCCCTGCGGCCCGGGTGGGCTCCAGCGTCGTCGCTCGATCACGGCGGCGGCGGGGAGATGCAGTACTGGACGTAGAGCGTCCCACCTGGCGAGGCTTCGCAGCTAGACCCTAGATCCTGGACGCACTCGCACGTCGGCTTCGCGAGGCACCGCTCGGGCAAGGGTCCGCATGCAAACGCCTGTCTGGGGCAATACTCGCAGTACTCGCCCGAAGGGCAGCCGCTGGGACACGGCACGAAGGGAGGCGGCAGGGGCACATCGGGCACTCCGCCCAGGTCGAAGCTCGGCGGACGTGGTGGTCCATCGGAGGATGCATCGGCGCCGCCCGTCGTGGATGACGTCGCGACTGCCGTGCTGGCGCCTGCGGTGACGGTCCCGGTGGTCGGGCCCACGACCCCCGTATTCCCGGGATCCAACCCGGTGCTGGCCGCAGGCGGTGGGCTGGTGGTGTCGTCCGTGGAGCGATCGGACGGGGCCGAGATGCATGCAGCCGCGAACGACGACGCCAACACGAGATGGACTGCGATGCGCATCGGTCCTCGAATCCGAGCGGCCCAGCCTTCGATCGGAGACGTTCGAAGACGGGCGGCCCGGGTGTTCATGGCCCCCGCGCCGCGTGGGCTTCACCGTGGCTGGTCACCGCTGACTCACGAGGTCGGTGTGGTCATCGTCGTGGATCCGGGATCAAGACCTCGGCTTGCCCCACCCGGCCACAGACAGTCCGTACAGCCACCACCGCGGGCCTCTCGGGGCGTGGCAAGCCGCTCCACCCCGCAGCAGTCATGGAGTCTCCCATTCCGGGGCTCGGCAGCGCGGCCGGCCACGCCGTGGCGTTGGTCCTGGTCAGCGACCGACGGCTACTGCGGCGTCAGCACGACGTTGTCGATGAGGCGCGCCCC
>JAHZJA010000134.1 GCA_022601155.1 Deltaproteobacteria bacterium
CCGGATCTCGAGCCTGGTCCCGTTCGAGCCGAATACTACGAGATCTGGTCCGCCCCTCGCACAGTCGCTACGTCGACTGGCCCGTCGGCCTGTGACCAGGGTACCTCGGGCCAGCATCGAACTCACGGCCAATGCTTCTTGCCTGCGCTCCTCGGCGTCCCAGAACCCTCGTGTCCGCCCCGAAGTGGTGAACGTCAGCCATCCTCAACGTCTTGGAATCAGACAAGTTCGTCTCGACCGAAAAGAGAGACAGGACGGGCTCGGGAGTCTGGTTGACGAAGAACCGGGCCAGCGCCGGGGTAGTGACGGTCGAGCAGCATATGGCCGGCCGCCTGCTCCCCGTCTCTCCAGCGTTTCAACAGCGCCGCATCGTCGTCACCGCCCGCTACCGACCCGGTGCTCACCGCCCGCTACCACCCCGAACATGGGCGATCTCCTGGCTGAGGATGCGGCGCAGCGTGGCGATGGCACAGCCATAGGTCGCGTCCATCCCGAAGTAGCTCAGGCTCTTGCTCAGCAGGCTCTGCCGCCGCGAGTACGGGGTGTCCGAAGCGTAGTGCAGCAGGCCGAAGTCGAACGGAAGCAAGTTGCTCAGGTGCACGACCTCGTCGGTGGGATGGCGCTTGGGGTGCACCATCTCGTAGATCGCCGATAGGTACGGGCCCGCCTCCATCTCCACCACCGTGTAGCCCTCGCTGTAGAACACGTCCATGTAGTCGCGGTTTTGCAGGAACGAACCGCGAACGGTCAGCGCCTTTTGGTTGTCGAGCACCGTCCCAAAGCGCACGTGCGGGTCGAGGTCGGCGGCCACGAAGCAGTTGCGGAACAGGTACGAGTTGCTCGAGTGCTCGTCGTAGGCCACGGTCGACAGCATGATGTCGCCGACCCGTCCGTTGAGCGTCGCGGCCTTGCCCACCACATAGACCCCGCGAAGCTCCCCGACGCCGTGGGCCAGCTGGGTGAGGTGATGGTAGGCAGCCATGCCCAGCGGGTAGTCGATGTTGATGATGACCGCGTCGCTGTGCTGCAGCGCCGCGAGGTCGTCCACGCGGGCCCGGGGATCGAGGCGCTCGGGCTGGATGTCGCGCAGCGCCATGAGCTGTACGTTGACGTCCAGATGCCCCGGTGAGCTGAGCGTGGAGATCCCACACTGCGCGTCGAAGCGCTGCACCTGCTCCATCCGGGCCGGCGTGGTCTCGGGGTCGGCGGTCAGGTACCGACGCAGGAGGTAATAGCTGAGGTTGCTCAGCTCGTGCTCGTCGCCGTCGCGCTGGGCCGCATCGATGCGCTCGGCCAGGCCCTCTTCGTCGTGCTCGCGGGCGAACTCGAAGATGCTCTCGCGATGCTCCCGCGCGTATCCCCCGATGAGGTTGCACAGGGCATGGGTGTTGGACGACACGAAGTAGACCGGACGCGGCGCGGTGCCCTTGGCGAGATAGGAGCGCTCGATGCCCTCCCACCACCGCTGGGTCGCACGCCGATACTCGAGCAGGGTTCCGGCCAACAACCGCAGCCTCAAGTCGCGCGGGCTCGCAGCGATGGCCGCCAGTCCTTCGCGCACGGGCTCCCCCAGCGCGCTGCACAGCGACCCGACGTCGGCCGCCGACAGCCCCAGTGCGCCCTCCAGCGCGGTACGAAGCTCTGCGTCGTCCGAGGGCGCGGTGCCTTCGACCAGCTGGGTGCCCAGATCGCTGTTGGCCAGACGCATGTGCATCTTGTTCCACTCGATCTGGTACGCGGTGAGGATGGGCACCAGGTCGTCGATGTCGGAGGCACTGGTGACGAACACGGCCAGGGTCTGCCCCCCGTCCCAGCGATGCGGGCGTCGTCGTCCTCGGGTGCTGACGGCGGGCCAATCGTGGACCTGCAGCCCTGCCCGCTCGAACTGCTCGAGCGACTGCCCCGCGACCAGGTGGCGGACCAGTGTCAGGCAACCCGGCAAGCGGGCGGCGCTGTAGCCGAACGCCGCGACGTCCGGGCGCTCGTCGCGAGCACCGGTGTGCAGGCTGGAATCGCTGAAGGCGTGGGCCTCCTCGAACGCCCGCACGCGCACCTCACCCGAGCTGCGCAGCAGCGAATAGTACGTTCGAATGTAGAGATCGATGGCGTTGGACGTGCTGCGGGGCGGCTGGCGATCCACGGATGCACCATAAAGCCGTTGAGGTCACCCCGTGAAGACGGCACCCCATCACCCCGCGCGCCGGCCGCAGACGGGGCAATGGGAGGCATTGCGCCAGCGAAAAAGTAGAACAACGCCGCTCCCGTGGCCTATCGTGGGGCATCGAGGTTTCATCCATGACATGCGCATTCGGTTTTTCTCGGTCGTCGTGGGCACTGCTGGTCGCCCTGAGTGCCTGCACCACGGGGGTGAGCGGCGATGGCTTCACGGGCTCGTTCACGGGACCGCCCGTGAACACCTCCGACGCGCCGGGCATCACGACCTTCGAGGACACCATGGGCTCCACCATGGGCACCGACGACGGCGCGATGACCATGGGGGGCAGCGCGACCATGGGCGCGACGGGCATGACCTCTGGGCTCGACACCAGCTCGGGCAGCAACCCCGAGTCGACCGGTGAGGCCACCACCACAGGCGAAGGCGGCTGCAACCCCGCGTGCCCGCCCGACGAGGAGTGCATCGACGGCGGCTGCGTCCCCATCGACGACAGCACGACCGGACCGCCGCCGTGTAACTCGGTCCCGGGCAACTATCAGACGTGCCTGGCCGCGGGCAACGTGGTCGACACCGCCGGATGTGGTGGGGCCACCTCATGCATCACCACGGGCGACCCCGTCATCGCCGGGGTCTGCTCCAACAGCCCCTGCGTCGACGCCTGTGATTGCCCGGCCGCCCCGGCCACGGGCAACGCGGTCGTCACCTGCGACGCCATCACCAACGGGGCCGACAACTTCTGCTACCTCGACTGCTCGAGCGGCCAGTCGTGCCCCAACGGCATGACCTGCTTCGCCGATCTGGCCTGCGTGTGGCCCGGCGAGGGCGCCAACGGAGTGCCCTACGGGGACTGTCAGAACAACGGGGGGTCGATCTGTGGCCTCGATGGTCTGTGCCTGAGCGACGACGTCAACGCCCCGACCGTCAGCGTGTGCACCCAAGACTGCAACGTACTCGGCGACTGCCCGGGATCGCCCGGCGGTACGGCCCCGGTCACCTGCCAAGACGTGACCGGCGACAATCTCCCGGAGTGCGTCATCGACTGCACGCTGGGCGCTTGCCCGGCCGGGATGGTCTGCTTCTCCGGGTTCTTGTGCATGTGGGGCTAGCGGGCGTCCAAGGCCTGGATTTCGTCCAGTAGCTGGCGCCCCACCGCGGTGGGGCGGGCGTGGGCCCGCAACACGCAGATGCCATCGTGGTTGCCCCGTGCGATGTGATCCCGCCGACGAACGAATGCCGGGTGCTCGCTGCCTGGCGCCTGGGCTTCGATCATCGCGTCGTACAGCGCGACAACGGGCAAGAAGGCGTGAACCGCCAGCAGCACCCCGCGCAGCGGACGGGGGTCGGGGCGTAGCGGTGAGGCGTAGGTCTGCTCGGGCGGGTTGTCGAGGACCGGGTCGAGCTCGAACAGCGCACTCATCTTGTTGTGCGAGGTCTCGTGCACCAAGGCCTCGACCATCGTCATCGGGTTGGGGTGCAGGCCCAGATACAGCGCCCCCACCGCCTCGGTGATCGTGGCCGACCGGTGCTGCTCGGTATCGAAGCCCACCGGGATCACCTGCTGCACGAGCAGCTCGATCTCCTCGCGGAACGCGGGCAAGTGGCGCGCGATCGTGTGGAGCCCGTCGCCCAACGCCTCGCGCCAGCGCTCCACGGGCTGTCCGCCCAGGTCCAACGCGTTGCCGGATTTTTCGGGATGGGCCTCGAGCGACGACAGCGGATTGGTGTCGACCAGCGCCAGTCGAACCATGGATCCGGGTATCGGTACGAACGCTGCGTCGTCCGCCTCGAGCGGCAGCCAGATGCGACCGTCGGGTGTCTCCGCGACGACTTGCCCCGCCCCGAAGTGCAGCGCCCGCGTTCGTGGTGGCACCCGCAGCCCGATACGCGCGCCAGCATCCACGATGCGGTCGGGCCACGCCTGCAGCCGCAGCGGCTGGGTGAGCGCACCGGTCCGCGTCAGATGCAGGGCCATCGTGCACAGCAACGCGGCCAGTCCCTCGGCCGTCGAGACGGATACGCTCGCGCCAGGCCGCAGGCATCGCAGCCACACGCCCACCTCGGTGCGGCGCAGCACCGCGAGGAGTGCCCCCGGGGCCTGCCGCGCCAGTGGGGCCACCGCCTGCCAAAACTCGCGAACATCGGCCGCGCTCGGGCCATCGGCATGCACCTGCAACACGGTCCTCAAATCGGAGAGCGTTCGGCGTAGTGCCTGCGACCAGACTCCACGCAGCGTGGTCGAGCCCGGCCGCGGCACGCACAGGTCGACCAGCGATGGGATCGTCATCCGTCGCTCTGCCCCACCGTGGTGCCGGCAGCAAGTGCCGCCTGCACCACGCGCTCGAGTCGCTGCGACATCTCCAGCCCTCGTGCGTCACGCGGGACCAGGGGCGTCGGTCGCAGCTCGCCGGTCCCGTGGCGCGCCAGATACCACGGGTCGACGCCCGGGCACTCGGGTCGCGAGGGACACCCTTCACAGACCTCGGCCATCTCCGAGGCGGTGCCCGACGTGCGCCACGCCGCAAATGGGCCCAGAGCGCACAGCGGCACGCCGTGGATCCGCGCGGGCAAGGACCGTCGATGGGCGCGGTCGATCGCCCGCAGAGCATGTGGCACTGCGATTCCCAGGCGCGACACCGTGCGGCTGTGGACCGTGCCCTCGCTCGGACCCGGCGGCCAGACGATCGCCCAACCGGTCACGGACTCGGAGCAAAGTCGGTCTACGAGCGACACCAAGCTCCTGCAGGTGCTGCGCGTCAGCCACGACCACACCAAGACCGTGCGCCCCGCCTCCCGGGCCTCGGCCAGCGTTCGCATCGCGGCGGAAAAGCTCCCGGGGCGCCCAGTGTGGAGATCGTGGCAAGCCGCCGTGGGGCCATGCAGCGGCAGGAACAGATCGTCGCCGAGGGTCACGGAGGTCGAGCCTTCGCCCCAAGCTATCACCGTTGGCCCGCGACTTGGCGGCCAGCGGGTGCTGAGCGTGGGCCCCTTGCCGCCCAACCCCCGCTGTTCGTCCGGGCTGTCGTCGGAGTCACGGCCGCCGGCGCTCCATCACCCGGCGGGCACGGGGATCACCGATGCAGCACGCCGCGGGAAAGAACACTCGGACGCGCCGTGTCGGGCCCGGACGATCGAGGGCCACTGCACCATCGGCATGCTCGCTTCCACCGGCGCGGGACCGGGTTCCGGCGAGGCTCGACTCCGAGCACGGGGCGGCCTCGACACGCGGCCTGGCTGCCCAAACCGTTGTCGACGTCGCCGGTTTTTCGCCGCGGTCCGACCCGGGTGCCCCGGTCGAAATGCCCCAGTGGGGGGATTTTCTACTCCTCAAAGGCTTGAATTACGCAAGACGACGGCCCAACTACGGACGTAACCCCCCCATTTGGATTCACATTCGGCTCCCGAAGCTCACTGCCCCGGTTGCTGCATCGACTCGAACGCAGTGGGGGCTGGGAAATGTCACTGACATCCACATGGATTGCATCCTCGTTCGTCGCATTGTCGTTGGCACCGGAGGCCGAGACGCAACGGAGCGTCGGCGCGTCAGGGGACTCGGCGGCGCCAACCGAAGCGGGCACGGACACTTCGGCGGAGGCCAAGAGCAAGCGCCCGAAGAAGAACCGTCGCAAGGACACCAAGTGGATCCGTCGATGGGCCCCCGAGCGCAACATGTGGGAGCTGGGCCTGTTCGGCGGCGTGATGTTCCCGCATCCACGCGTCGAGCTGTTCGAGAGTGACTTCAGCCTGCCCGACCAGGGCTTTCGGCCGCTGCGCAGCATCGCGCCGGAGGGTGGGCTTCGGGTCGCCTACTTCCCGCTGCGTGTGTTCGGGCTCGAGGCGGAGG
>JAHZJA010000135.1 GCA_022601155.1 Deltaproteobacteria bacterium
ACCGGGCGTCTTCGGCGGCAGCCAGGGAATGGGCGGGCTCGATGCGTACGGCCTTGGTCAGCCACTGCGCTGCACACTCGGCATCGGCCTGCGATGCCTCGAGCGCCGCGCGTTCGAACATCGCCAGGTCGAGATCCTGCTCCTCCAGCAGCGCGCGGTCGAACGCCTTGCGAGCCTCATCGGGGCGCGCAAGCTCGGCCAGCAGCTGTCCACGGTGGAGCCACCGCGCGGCCGAGCCGTCGTCTTGCTCGAGCGCACGATCGACCTGCGACAGGGCATCCTCGAGGTTGCCGACCCGCCAATACAGCAGACCCTGCGCGTGATCGAGGTCGGCGACGGGCACGAGTTCATCCTCTCGCGCCGCTTCGCGGGCCTCCTGCAGGGCCTCGAGCGCATCACCCATGCGCCCTGCATTCCGCACCACGCACGACTTGAGGTAGAGGGCCCGGGAGCGATCGTGGCCTTGCTCGGCCGCGTGCTCGAGGCAATCCAACGCGTCGTCATCCCGACCCGCCCGATGGAGCAGCACCCCCCGCAACAGCCACTGCTGTCCCGTCAGCGCCTCGTCGGGGCACGCCTCGAGGTGAGCCAGGAGGTCCGTGTCGTCGCCGAGGTCGAAGCCGCGGATCTCGGCAACGGTGGCCTCGAAATGGGGGTCGTACATGGGTCGGAAGAACCGGGCTGCCAGCCCTCGGGGCGGCCGGATGTTACCCGATCGCCGCCGAAATTCCCGAATCCAGGGGATTGGTGGGTTGCCCCCCACGGCCAGACGACTCGGACCCCCGCCGAGCCGTGGGTCGAATCGCCCCAAATACGCCGATCAGCGGCGGATCCAGCGGGTTTTACGGCCAGCGTCGATGGATCTCGGGGCCACCGGGTGCCGGACATCGCCCTCGAGCCGGGTGACGCCGACGATGCGGTGCCCTGGCCTCGGCAGCGGAGCCATCACCAGCGTGCCTCCAAACCCATCGGGCATCACTTGCGTCACCGCCCCGACCGTCTCCACGACGCCGTCCTCCCAGCGCAACTCGATAGCGGTGGTACCCGCGGCGTGGCCAGAGGGTACCCCTCCGGGGACCGTGATCCAGTGCTCGGCCCCCGACGGCTCGATGGCCCCCAGCAGCATCCCAGGCTGCGCGAGCTCAGGCGCGTGGGCCGGACCCCGGGCCTGTGTGGACGGGTCACGGTCGGGCGCCCCTCCACCGGGAAACCCCTCGTCCCACTCGCTGAGCCCGGCGATCGTGGGATGCACCAGATTCCACCCCCAGCGGCCGACCCAGGTGGGGTGGCAATACGTCATGTAGTCCTTGCTGACGGTCGGATGCCGCAGCTGGAAATCGACGACGCCGAAGCCCCACTCGCCCACCTGCCCGCCCTCGAAGGGATAGCTGGTGTCGGGTCCGGCCTCTTCTCCGTTGCACGCCACGTGGTACCGGCCCTGCGAGTGCCCGACCTCGTGCACGAACAACTCCGCCGACCACTCCCGATCGATCCACAGCCCCGACGACACGCGTTGCGATGCGGCCTCGACACTCACCGGGTTGATCGGGATGCCGAGCGCCTGGCCCCCAAAACCACCCACCGATCCAGCGCACGCGTCGATGAGACCGTAGTAGTAGACCTCGGGGAGCGCACGCTCGTCGACCCGCAGCCCCGCCATGAACACGTTGAGCGCGTGGAAGCCGGTCAGCGGCGTGTCCCACAGTATGTTGTCGTGCACCGTGAACTCGACCGCATCGAGCGGGTTTTGCATGTACAGCAGATCCTCGAACCGCTGCATCGTGGCCCGCGATGTGTCGGGCGAGGTCACGCAACCGGCTCCGTCGTCGTAGTCGAACGGCACCAGTACCACCTTCATCACCTGGTAGGTGTCCTGGACGCCGACCAGAGCCATCGTCTCGTCTTCTTCGGGCAGCGTAGGGGGT
This sequence comes from Deltaproteobacteria bacterium, assembly GCA_022601155.1. Lineage (GTDB taxonomy): Bacteria > Myxococcota_A > Polyangia > Nannocystales > Nannocystaceae > Paraliomyxa. The sequence continues at coordinate 1,926 of JAHZJA010000135.1, forward strand.
GACGCAGAGGCCGGGAGGTCTTGGTGGTCGGTGCTCGTTTCCCACAGCTCCACGCGGAACTCCACGCCGGGCACCGTCTGATCCGCCATCAACCCCCAGAAGAAGGTGCGTCCCAGGTCGCCCTCGAACGCGTCATCGTCGACGACCTTCGTGTCGCGATAGGTCTCCTCGGTGCCGTCGGGCCAGCGAACGAGCAGCCGACCCTCGATCTCGCGGGGCTCCCAGTCGTCGGGCACCGTCCACAGCGCGCGAATCAACGTGACCCGACCGCGCAGGAGCTGAGCTTCGTGGTCGCGGGGAGGTATCGCCTGCCCTTCGCGGCCGATGTCGACGCCGACGCCTTGGTTGGCCTGAACCCGCTCGATGCGGATCCCACCGCGCGCCAGCCCCGGTCCCTCCGGAATGCCGGCCGTCGTCTCCGCCGCCGCGGATGACCCGCTGCCCAAGCCCGTCGTACCACTACCAGCACCAACAACACCCCCACTACTACTACCAACACCACCCTCCGGCGCCGGGCCGCAACCCATAGAGATCATCAGGGCGGCGATCCACCCGCGCAATGACGCCATGACACGCAGGCTACCATCGTCGGGCCGAGCCACGAGTGCGTTGGTATCCTTTGCGCTTCGATGTCCGACGACTCCGAGGTCCTGCTCGCCAACGAAGCGTTCTACTCCGCATTCGCCCGTCGCGATCTCGCGGCGATGGATGCGCTTTGGGCCCGCCACGAGCTGGCCTGCTGCATCCACCCTGGCTGGGCTGCCTTACGCCAGCGCGACGAGATCATGGCCAGCTGGCGCTCGATCTTCTCCGCCGATGACGACGCGGACATCCGCTGCACCAGAGTCGATGCTCGCATGCATGGGGCGACCGCTACCATCATCTGCGAGGAGCACCTGGGTGGTGCGCAGCTGACCGCCACCAACGCCTTCGTGCTCAAGCAGGGACAGTGGAGGATCTGGCACCACCACGCAGGGCCGATCGCACACCGAGTGCGCGAAGCGACGGCCGGGTCACTCCTGAACTGAGTGCGAGCGACTTCGTTGCACTAACCGCGGCGCAGCGCCCTCCTCCGCTCCGTCGCGCCAGGGCCTGCACCCCGGTCGTCGCCCACGGTCTGGACGGGATGCCGACCGAGTGAGGCCTTCCGCTCCGGCGCCGGACGGCGTCATGGCGACGAGGTCTCGATCCGGACGCCCGGCTCAGGCGTCGTCGGGCTTGCCGTGGCCCTGAATGTCGAGCATCGGCACGGCCTCGGGAGCGGGACCGTCGGTCTCGGGCGCGGGCTGCTGCCTGGGTGCGCTCGTCTCGGCGTCGGGCCGAAAGTCACCCTTGTGGGTGAGCATGCCGTAAAAGCGCGGCAACCAGTCGGGCGGCAGCCCCTTGTCCTTCGCCCACGTCTCGATCTTGTGGGCTTTGCCTTCGCAGTGACTCCACAGGACGAAGTAGAGAATCTCCGCCGGGTTGAGCACGGCCTTGAGGAAAGCCTCCCAGCTCCCGCCGAACGTCCGGTCGACCTCTCGCTGGAGATCGAGGTAAGAGCCGGCCTCGGAGTCTTCGCGCTCGGGGGTTTGCTCGCTCACCGCCCCACGCTACCAAGATATTGGCCGAGCCCGAAGGGCCCCGCTCAAAGGCACGCCCCGATCGTGTTGGGCGGCAGATAAAAGCCGATGCCGACGTCCGTGCACGTACCGGTGACACACGCATCGGCCAGCGGGTCGCACCACGCAGCGCAGACTCCACCGAAGCAGCCCACGCCCGCACCACAGCCTTCCTCGTCCATGCTGCAGTCGTCGCCTTCGCCCAGCGGGCCCGCGTCGTCGCACAAGAAGGCTTGCCCACCGATGGGTCCGCCGCCCACGACCGAACACGCCTGCCCCGGTCCGCAGTCGTCCGCGATGAGCGAGCACGGAGGATCGCTGCCGACGCACGTGCCCTCGTGCCACAGAGGATCGGTCTTGGGGTGACACGTCGTCGGCATCCCACCACACGCCACGGGATTGTGCGCAAAGCAGCTGGGCAAGCAGATCCCGAACTGCAGGCGGCCCTCCATCGGGATGCAGGCCAGCCCGCCGCCGCACTCCCCCAGGTTCCCCAGGGTGCATGGGTTGCCGAACGGCATGCACGCCCCGACCGCAGGGTCTTCCGGGGTCGCGACGCAGCCCTCGCCCGCGCCGCAACCTCCTGGCGCCCCGGGGGTGCACGTGGTGCCGCACAGGCCGTCGACGGTCAGCCCATCGAGGTGCAGACATGTGCCGCCACCGCACTGGGCATCGGTGATGCAATCGGCTCCGCAGGCCCCGTTGCCCTCGGCGAAGGGGGCACCGTTCACTGCGGAACCGTCGGTGGGGAAGCACGCCGCATTGCCCTCGCACGCGGTGTCTCCCATCACGGGATCGCAGATCGCACCGCAGATCCCGAGCCCCCCGCCGATGTCGAGACAGTTTTCTCCCTCGGCACAGCCGCTGGGTTCGGCCATGGGGTCACACAGGGCGAGCCCCACGTCGAGGCACACGCCCGCCGCATCGGGCGGAGCACCGGGCACCAGCAGATCGAGATCCACACACGACTCCCCCTCGCCAAGACACATGGGGTTGCTCGGGTCGCAGGCGGGCAGGCATATCGGCTGATCCCCCTCGAACGGAACACACAACAGGCCATCGAGACACGAGTTCGCGGGATCGAGCGGCGCGCATGGAGCCCCCGGCCCCCCTGCCCCCACCTCGATGCACGCCCCACCCAGCAGCTCGTTGGCGAGCTGGCACTGGGTCCCGGCGGGACAATCATCATCGGCCACGCTGCACTCGGCACACGTGCCCAACCCCGGCACGACCTCGACACAGCCGACGCACCCGGGCGGCAACGCCCCGGAGACCTCGCACCACCCCGTGCACTCGCCGTCGATCCCCGCCTCGACGTCGGCGCCCAGGCAACCGAAGCCGGGACCGCAGTCGAGGATGCCCGCCGCGGTGCAGGCCTGCCCCGCCCCCGCATCCGCGGCCGGAACGCAGGAGGTCAGCAGCGGGTCCAGTCCCACCACCACACAGCTGTCCCCTGCCTCCACCATACAGCCCGCGCCGGTCGCGGGCTCACACTCCCGAAGATCGAAGCACGCGGTCTGCTCGGCGCCGGGTTGCACGGGCAAGCACTGGTCGTCCGACCCACACGGCGTGCCGGGCTCGGCCATGCTCGAGCACGATGGGCGGCAGTAGAACCCCGCCATCGGGTGCCCCGCACAAATGCCCTCCTCGCACGCCTCCTCGATCAGCGGGTCGCACGGCACCAGCTGGGTGCCCGCCGGCTCGCCCGTGCCGGAGGCGTCGGCTCCCGTAGAGTCGGGGTCGGCCGTCGACTCGCCCGAGGACGTGCTGGTCCCCATGTCGGTCTCTGTGCCTCCGCCGCTGGTCTCCTCCCCCGGGCAGGCACACAGCAGCGAGAGCACGGCAGCGAGAGCGAGCGGAGCGCGGAAGGCAGGGACCATCACGCCGGTCAGTATGCAGGCACGATGCCGTCGTCGTCGTCGCCGCGATGCAGGCACCGTCCGCCCTGCAGGTGTCGCGGGTTGCAACACCGCACCGTCGCACAATCCCACGCTCGCCCGCTGGAGGGTCGTCCCGCCTCAGCCCGTCCCGGAGGGAAGCACCCGTCGAACCCACCGCCACATGGTCTTGGCCGGACCTCCCGTACCCGGCTCGACCTCGCACGCCCGGAACATCTGCTCCAGCGCATCGGCAGCCAGCGGCTCATCCACACCGATCACGACCAGCTGCGTCTCGGGCTCGGCCTCGCCCCACGGCTCACCCAAGCACAGCTCCGCCCGCCGCCCGACCACGTGCATCACCGCGCGCCGCCCCGCGTGGGACGACAGCTGGATCGTGCCCTTGGCCCGCACGACCGCAGGCGGCAGCGCATCGACGGCACGTCGCAGCCTTCGTGCCGAGAGCGGTCGTGGCGTGCGAAACGACCACGTCCAGAACTCGGCCCCGTGATCGTGGCCTCCGTGCTCGTGCGCGGAGTGGTCGTGGCCTCCATCGTCATGACCGGCCTCGGCTCCCTCCTCGTCGGCGGGCCCTCCGTTGGGGAGTTCGTGTAGGTGCACGTGCATCGCCTCGGGACCGCACGAGCGCGCCGCATCGAAGACGCCCACTCCGAGCACGAGTGCGGCCGGAACCCGACCGCGCACCGCTCGAAAGATCCGACCGCGCTTGAGCCGAGGACGAAGCCTGGTCTCGAGGGCATCGAGCGCGGCCTCCTCCACCAGATCGATCTTGTTGAGCACCAGGATGTCCGCCGCGCGGAGCTGCCCTCCCGCCACGATTCGCTCACGACACGACATGCTCAGGTGCTGCTTGACGTCGACCACCACGATCACCGCATCGATGGTCGCCAGCGCGGGGTTGACCCGCTGCTCGAGGGTGGCCGCGACGCTGCGTGGATCCGACACCCCACTGGCCTCGATGATGATGTGCTGCGGCGGCTCGGGCACCGAGAGCAGGCGATCGAGCGCCTCCACCAGATCATCCTGGATCGTGCAGCAGATGCAGCCATTGCTCAGCTGCACCATGTCGCCCTCGACCCCCACCACCAGCGCGGCATCGATGTTGATCGATCCGAAATCGTTCACGATGACTCCCAACCGGCGTCCGTCTTCGTGGGAGAGCAGGTGGTTGAGCAGGGTGGTCTTCCCCGCCCCCAAAAACCCCCCCACGATCGTGACCGGCACCGCCACCGTTGGTGCAGGGCGTGCGTCCATCGCGGAGTCGTTGGTACCGAGCCTGCGCTGGGCTGGTCAAGGGGCACCGGAAACCACCGCCCAGCGACGGCCGGTCTGCGCCCCTCGCGATGGAGCACCGATCACGCCCGGCGGGGGCCAGGCAAGATCCCACGCTGTCACCAGCGCGTTAGGATGAAGGCCCCATGCCCCGCCCCGACGCTGCCCCCACCCCGCACGTGATCTCCTGCCTCGCCCTCGTCGGCGTGCTCGTGGGTGCATCGGCCTGCCCGGGGGGCAACTCGGAGTCCGCCAAGCCCGCGTCGACCCCGGCCACCCCCCCTGCCGACGCCAAGACGCCACCACCGAAGCCGGCCGACCCCACGCCGAAGCCTCCGGCGTCCGACGCTCCGGTCGCTCCAACCGAGGCCCTGGGCAAGGCGCTCGCCCGCGTGCCCGCCTCCGTCAGCAGTCAGTACGTGCTGTCGCTGTCCGACGACCGCGCCGAGCTGACGATCGATCCCCGC
>JAHZJA010000136.1 GCA_022601155.1 Deltaproteobacteria bacterium
CGGGGGGTGACTCGAGCCCCACCACGCAGTCGAACTGGTCACCGACGATCTGGGACAGCGCAGCCTCGAGCTCGAGCTGATTGTCGGTTGCGTAGTACGAGGTGCCCCCTCCTTGGAGAGGCCGACCACCGTCCTGGGCCAGCTGTTCGAGCTGCTCGTGGGGATTGATCCCGTCGGGTGCTCCGTCGACCGCCGACGGCAAAACCTCGTCGCGGATGGCGATCCCGACGACGTAGGTGGGGATCCCGTCGCCCTTCCACGCGTCGTGCACCGTGGTGTGCAATGCCTGGTCGTAGTCCTCGAACAGCTCGGTGACGCTCGCCGCGTCCGCGCGACAGTTGGCTTCGCCGTCGGTGATGAACAAGATCGCGCCCGGAGTGGCGCCGCCCAACCCCTGTAGATGCTCCAGCGCGACGTTCATCGCTGCCGCCGACGGTGTGCCGCCCTGGATCTCTTCCACCGCCCCCGCTGCAGGCAGAGCCCCCATGACGGCGCCAGCGTTCGCGGTGGCCACCGCGACCTCGGGACTGTCGGCGACCACGCACGCGCTCTCGTCGTACGACGAGGTCGCATCGAGCGACGGGTACAGCAACGATCCAAACTCCAGTGAGCCGTTGAAATTCGTCGTGACCAGGTCGACAGTGGCGTGCAGGCTGGCCCAGCGCGAGATCTCCTCCGTCGCCGGATCGTCGTCGTGGTCCCAGGTGTTGGTGACCATGCTGCCCGACTTGTCGAGCACCAGCATCACTCGCGAAGATGCCGCCTGCAGCACGAACTCGCTCTCTCCACACGTGGGCAGGCCGCTGTCGGTGGTCGCACCGCTACTGTCGAGTTCGGGCTCCGCAGTCGTCGTGGGATGAGTCGCACTGATCGTGACGATCCCTTCCGTCTCGGTGCCGCCCCCACTGCCGTCGGCCTGGCACGCGGCGAGGCACAACATCCCCACCGGCCACCACCGGGCGCCAGAGGCATCCGCGCTTCGACTCCGCCCGCGGGCGTAGCCACGCACATCGCTCGTCGTTCTAGTCAATCGATGGCTCCCTCGGGCAAGACCAGTGTCAAGGTAGCTCAGCCCGTTTCGATCGACGCGGCCCACAGTGGTTTTTCCGTGGGGGCTTTCCACCATTTCGAGAACCCCGAAGGCACACTTCGGCGGCCACGACTTGCTTTGGGACACCATTGATCACACCGCGACACATCGCACCCGGCTCGCGTAGTCATGCCCCAAAATGACTCGCTCGGTCGCGAGGTGATTCGCCGACGGCGGCGTGGTCGTCCCCTCAGAACCCAGTTGCGGCCACTCGCCTCGCCCCAGGCTCATTTCACCGTTCTGGGACGGTTTGACGCTCGCGGGCCACAGCAACGCCCGCGATATCCCCACCCGGCACGAGGTACGCGCGCATGAGGCCAGGGCACCGAAGCCCGAGCCCACTGTTGCACAGTGCCGGAGAGCGAACGATCGCAGATCAACCAATCGCACATTTTCAACCGATGATGAGTGCATGACTATTGATCACGACATCACCATGCCCAGTCGAGAGTGGGCGACTGACACCCAGCCGCCACTCTCGCCAAAGCCCGCTCATCGGAACAACATCAGGGCCGAGAACGCCAGCGCCAGGATGGCGTAGAACTCGGGAAACACGGCCAGCAACATCGCCTGAGCGGTACCGATGCGATCTTGGTTGATGCTCTTGATGCTCGCGGCACAGACCACCCCCTGCCACCACCCCGACATCAAGCAGGCGATGCCGGTGAGGACCCCGCAGGCAAAGACCGTCAGGAAGCGCCCGTCATCGAGCGCATCGAAGCACAAGAAGCCCACCGTGAAGCTGTACAGGCCCTGGGTGCCGGGGAGCACCGAGACCGCGATGCCTTCACGCCGCTTCTCCTCGCGCATCCCCGATGCGGCACTGCCTGCGATGGCCAGTCCCACGGCCGAGCCCGCGAGGCCGAGGCCCAGGCTCGCAAAGCCGAAGTAGGCCAGGATTTGGTCGATTCCGATGTCCACCATCATGCGTCTCCTCTACTGGTCGTCTCGAAGGGGGCGTAGGGCTGGCCCCCGCCCTCGAAGAAAGTGCTGAAGAACTCGAGCAGCTGCAGGCGGGCCGGATGCACCACCGAGCCGATGACCGCCATCGCGAAGTTGAAGGTGTGGCCGGCGACCAACAGCACCACCGCCAAGGCCGTACCCAGCACCCCGTCGGCGAGCGTGGCCGCGATGGTGTTGACGACCATCGCGATGATCCCCGACGACAGGCCCAGCCCGAAGATGCGCGCGTACGAGGCGACGTTGCCCAGCAGGCCGCTGACGTTGTACAGCGCCCAGGCGCCGCCCCCCAGCCGACGGGCGAGGGTGGGCTCGGGCGCCGCGAACAGCAGCAGCACCCCGCACACCGCCGCGAATGGCCACCACGCCAGCTGTCCCATGAAGCCGGCCGCCAGCGTGGGGATGACCAGCAGCCAGGCCAGGGCGGCCAGCGCGGCTTGCCAGCGCCGACGCTTGGTGAACACCACCAAGCGAATCATCATGCCGAGGCTCAGCTGCACGACCCCGAACCCGAGCGAGACGTAGAAGAACGTCTTGGGCTCGTCGGCCAGCGAGAACAGCAAGGCGTCGCGCGGGATGTCGACCAGGGTGTACAGCCGCATGCCGAACACGTTGCCCAGCAACGCGCCCACGACCACCGTCCAGCCCCCGAGCAAGGCTGCCCACGACAGCATCGTGCGGACCGCCGCCTGCCGCGTCCTCGTGCGAGCGAGCAGGGCGACGATTGCAAGCACCACCCCGTAGCCCAGATCGCCCAGGCAAAAGCCGAAGAACACGCCCATGAACGGGGCGATGAGCGGGGTGGGGTCGAGCTCGCGGTAGCCGGGCAGCTTGAACGCGGCCACCAGCGGCTCGAAGGTTCGGGCGAGGGGTCCGTTGCGCAGCGCCACGGGGACCGGTGCGTCGTCCTCGGGCTCGGCCACCATCAACACCAGCGGGTGCGGGTCCACGGCGCGGCGCAGGCTGTCGATGCGATCGGCGGGGCAGTAGCCATCGAGCACGAACAGCGGCCCTCGTTCGCCGAGCCCCGTCCGTACGCGGTGGGTACGGCACTGGGCGTCGAGCCATTGCGCATGTGCATGCAGGGTCGCGACGTCATCGGCGGCCTCCAGCAGCGCAGCCTCGAGCTGTGCCTGTCGACCCTCCAGCGAGGTGCGCTCGTCTGCGATGGCCGTCGCCGACCGAGCGGGCAGGGTCAGCGCGGGCAGCTCGGCGGCCGCCTCCGGATCCAGGTGCACCGCGGTCACCCGCAGGCGCCCACCGTCGCCCTGCTCGATACCCACCCAGTCGGCCGCGTCAAGCGTCGTCACATCGAACCCGCGCGCCAGCGGTGCATGCAACGTCAGCCGCACGCCGTGATCCGCCAGCCACCGGACATCGTCGGGGTCGACGTCGCCCCAAGGTCGAGCCTGTGCGCACTCCTCTCGCAGCGCGGTCGCCTCGGCCACCGCTGCCGCACGGCGGGCGAGGAGCCCTTGTCGCCGCTCGAGGGCCAGCCGTGCCTCCGCCGCCGTCGTCTCGGGCGGACACGCGGGCGAAGCGGTCCCTTCCAGCGCTCGGAGCACCCGCTCGCGCTCCTCGACGAGCGCCGCGGGCGGCTCCTGCGGTGGACGCCCGGCCACCACGTGCACCACCCCCGCCGCGCGAACCGTGGCCACAGCGGTCTGTCGATCCGCGTCCGCCCCGACGATCGTCACCCGCTTCATCGCTACGATGGCCATGGTTGCTCCTGTCGTCGCTTCGTTGCCGCGACCAACAACTTGGCCTTGGCGATCTTGGCGCGGCACACCGCCGCCGTCTGTTGATCACCCAGGTAGACCCTCAGCCGCCTCATGTCGGCGCGGGCTCCCGGGATCAGCACCTTCTCGTACAGGTTGATCCGCTGGGTCGTGCGCTGAAGCTCGCGGTCGAGCCGCTCGCGCTGGGTCTGCAGCACGTCCAGGCGTACGCGCAGCGACGCCACCTGCCGGAGTAGATCCACCGTGTCATCGAACGCAGGCGGCGTGGCGAGCAGCGAGTACTGGGCGGGGCCAAACTCCACCCGCTCGAACACGGGCACCGCCACCCCTGCGATGGTCCCCGTGCGGACCACCGTGGTCTCCACCGCGGCAAAGGGACGCGCGGCGGCATGCAACCGGCCAAGCAGCGGAGCCCAGGGTTCGGCGTGGCGTCGGAGCGCTTGGACCTCATGCTCGTGTCGGGCTTGCTCGGCGCGGACTCGATCTCGGGCCATCTGCAGCTGGCGCTTGCGAAGCTCCAGCGTGGGTAAGAACTCGAGGTACAGCCGCAGCTGCTCGCTGCGATCGCGCAGGGTGTTCTTGTTGAGGCGAAGCTTGGCCATCGTGGTCACTCCTTGGGCCAGTGCGCCTCCAACACATCGCGCTTGATGCCCACCTCGTGCGGCTCGTAGCACTCGGCCAGCGTGCGCCAGCCCAGGTCGAGCGCCTCATCGCGGCTGATGTCGACCTGGAGGTCCATGAAGCGGCGCTTGAACGCCTCGCCGTAGCGCAGGTGTTTTTCATCGGTCGGCGTGCGCTCGAACCCCATCGCGAGCTTCTTGTCCGACTCCTTGGCCTTGGCGTACAGGCGGATCATCGCGTTCATCAGGGGGCCATGGTCCTCGCGGGTGGTCTTGCCGATCACCAGCTGCCCCATCCTCGACAGCGAGCCAAACGGGCTGATCGCTCCGTCGGTGAGGTAGTACTGCCCCTCGGTGATGTACCCGGTGTTGTCGGGCACCGGATGCGTGACGTCGCCGCCGGGCATCGTGGTGACGCCGAGGATGGTGATCGAGCCCGCGCCCGCGAAGTCCACCGCTTTTTCGTAGCGCGCCGCGAGCTCCGAGTAGAGCGACCCCGGAAAGCCCAGGTTCGAGGGAACCTGCTCCATCGCCACGCTCACCTCCTTGAGCGCATCGGCGAACGCGGTCATGTCGGTCAGCAGCACCAACACCCGACGCCCCGCGACCGCGAGCTGCTCGGCGGTGGCCAGCGCCATGTCGGGCACGAGCAGTCGCTCCACCACGGGATCGGCCGCCGTGTGCACGAACATCACCGTCCGGTCCATCACGCCGCCGTCCTCGAAGGTCTCGCGGAAGAAGATCGACTCGTCGAACTTGAGGCCGATCCCTCCAAAGACGATGACGTCGGCCCGCGCCTGCAGACCGATGCGGGCGAGCAGCTCGTTGTAGGGCTCGCCCGCCTCCGAGAAGATCGGCAGTTTTTGGCTCTCCACCAGCGGATTGAACACGTCGATCATCGGGATGCCGGTCTCGATGGGGCGCCGCGGGACCACCCGGCGCACGGGGTTGACCGACGGCCCCCCCAGATCGATCGGCGGACCTTCGTCGATGGGCGGCTTGCCGTCGCGGGGCCGGCCCGAGCCGTCGAACACCCGACCGAGCAGTTGGTCGCTCACCCGGACCTGCATGGGGCGCCCGAAGAACCGCACCGTCGCCCGTGCCGACAGCCCCTTGGTTCCCGCGAACACCTGCAGCGACACCTGTCGTTGGTCGATGCGGACGACCTGCGCCAGGCTCTGCTCCCCGTTGGGGTCGTCGAGCAGCGCGAGCTCGCCGTAGCCGACCCCCTCGGCCTGCACCTGCACGATGTCGCCACTGATGTCGTCGATTCCCGCGTAGCTCGTGATCATGCTGCACCTTCCAGCGTGGTGGTGTCCGTGGCCTCGGCGAGCAGGGTGTCGATGCGTTGGTCTTGCTCGACGAAAGCGTCGTCCTCGGGTTGGCAGTAGGCGCGCTGGTAGAACGCATCGGTGAGCGCACCGAACAGGGCTCGCGCCGCAGCCTTGTCGGGCAGATGCAGCGGCGTGGTCAGGACCCGATGCAGCCGGGCCAGATCGGCCCGCTGTCGCGGCATCGGGGTGAAGGCATCCACGGCATCGAAGGCGTTTTGTTGGAGGTATGCGGTGTCCAGCAGCTCTCCGGCCAGGTAGGCGACCAGGTCTTCGAGGGTGATGCCTTCCTCGCCGACCACCGCCATCATCCGCCCCACCGCCGCCGCGCGAGCCAATCGCTGCCGGGCATGGGCCACCGCGGTCGTCCACTCGGGCTGGTCCTGCTCCAGCCGCTCGGCGTAGCGCGACCACGAGTCGAGCGGGTCGATGGCGGGGAATTTGCGCTCGTCCGAGCGTGCGCGCGACAGCCCGTGGAACGCACCCACCACCTTGAGCGTGGCCTGGGTGACCGGCTCCTCGAAGTTGCCACCTGCGGGTGAGACCGTGCCGATGAGCGTGACCGCCCCGGTCTGCCCGCTGTGCAGTCGGACCAGCCCCGCCCGCTCGTAGAGGCCCGCGATGCGGCTGTCGAGATAGGCCGGGAACGCCTCTTCTCCGGGGATCTCCTCCAGGCGCCCCGACAGCTCGCGCATGGCCTGAGCCCAGCGCGAGGTCGAGTCGGCCAGCACCAACACGTCGAGCCCCAGCTGACGGTAGTACTCGGCCAGCGTGATGCCCGTGTAGATCGAGGCCTCGCGCGAGGCGACCGGCATCGACGACGTGTTGCAGATGATGATGGTGCGGTCCATCAGCGACCCGCCCGTCTTGGGGTCGCGCAGCTTGGGGAGCTCGTCGATGGTCTCGACCACCTCTCCCGCTCGCTCGCCGCAAGCCACCACGATGACGATGTCGACGGCGGCGTACCGAGCCAGGAGCTGCTGGAGCACGGTCTTGCCCGCACCAAATGGCCCCGGCACACATGCAGTGCCCCCTCGTGCAATCGGGAACAAAGTATCGATGACGCGACACCCGGTGGCCAGACGCTGCCGCGGGTACAGGCGCTCGGGATAGGCCGCGATCGCTCGCTTGACCGGCCAGCGCTGCACCAAGCTCACCTCCACTTCGCCGCCATCGCGGTCCCGCAGCCTCGCGACCACATCGCTCGCCTGCACGGGCCCCCGGGCGGCCACGTGGGTGACGGTGGCCGGACCACGCAAGGTGAGCGGGGCCAGCGTGTGGTGTTGGATGCCGTGCTCCTGCACCCACCCGAGCCAGTCACCCGCCTGCACCCGGTCGCCGACCTTGGCGGTGGGGGTGAACGGCCACGTACGCTGCTCGTCCACCGCGGGCGCCGTCGCTCCCCGACGCAAGAAGAAGCCCTGGCGATCTTCGAGCCGCTCCAGAGGCTTTTGTAGTCCGTCGTAGATCGAGCCCAACATCCCCGGCCCCAGCGTCACCGACAGCAGCTCGCCCGTCAGCTCGACCGGCATGCCCACCCGGACGCCGCGGGTGTCCTCGAACACTTGGAGGTGGGCGCGGTCAC
>JAHZJA010000137.1 GCA_022601155.1 Deltaproteobacteria bacterium
ACTATGCCTACGGCGATGTCGAGGGCATGGACCCGCTGTCCTGGTACGGGCAGACGGGCGAGGTCACCCAGCAGCTGGCGGATGCAGACGGCGACGGTCGGGTCGATCTGGTGATCCACGACGGGGTGCAGACCGTCTTTCATCGCAACGTCGGTGACGGATTCGGTGCGCTTGCCTATCCGACCTATGTCGTCGACCAAGACACGCTGGGCACTACCGACGGTACGGCGGTCCAGGGCGCTCCGGACCACGAGCTCGATCCATTCACGATGCATGCTTACACGACGGCGACGGCCGGGGCGGGCGACTACGATGGCGACCAGCGGTTGGACTTCTACGACGGCACCGAACTTCGCTTCGGCGACAGGGACTGGCCGTTCTTGCTGATCGAGATCGACAACGGCCGCGGCCTGACATCCGAGCTCGCGTACACGTCTTCGGGGGACACCAACGGCCGGGTCCCGCTGCACCATGGCGGTGCACTCGCGTTCGGTGCCGAGCCCACCTTTGGCAATCGTGTGGTCGTGAGCAGCGTGACCACCGAAGATGCCGTCACGGGGCAGCGCGCCCGTCATCTGTACAAGTACTGGCGAGGCGAGCAGCACCGGGACGTGTTCCTCGGCTTTGGCGAGGTCACCGAGACCCTCGAGCTGGCCGACGACCCATGGTCATCGTGGGTCGAGCAGTGGACCCAGGGCACCACCTACGCGCTCGATGCACCAGAGCTCGGTCCGCAGCCGACCGAGAGCCGCGAGTGGGTCGACGTCAACCATTGCTTCGCGCCTGGCCTGGCGTCGCCCACGTGTACGCCGAGCTTCGAGATCGCGTCCGAGACGTTCACCACGGGCTCATGGCACGGTGAGCACGGCGAGCGCTGGCTTCCCGATGTGGTGGTGCGCCATGACTTCGGCGATGAAGTCGGCCTGGGAGCGGCTCGGGTCTCGACCCAGTCGGTCATCTACGACGGGTTTGGGCGCCCCACGTCGATCTCCAGCGTCCAGCCCTCCGGGCAGACGCAGGTGGTCGATGTGACCTGGGCCGAGTCCTCCGACGGCGACCTCGTGGCGCCGGCCACGATCGCCATCGGAGATGGAGTCGACGTGCTGCGGCAGACGAGCATCGAGTACGACGACTTGCCTGCGGGCGAGCTGAGCCACGGGTTCCGTACGCGGACGGTGCGGTGTGACGAGTCGCCGACGGTGACCGCCTGTGCCAACGCGCTGGAGTGGCAGTACACCGCCGACTCGCGCGGCCAGCCGTCCACCACCGTGGCACCGACCGGGAGCACCACCACCCAGACCTGGGGGTACAACGGCGCGGTCCTCGAGCACCTCGACAACGCTCTGGCCCAGCGCACCACCCACCTCATCAATCTTCGGGGGCAGGTCACTGGAACCATCGGCATCGATGGTGTTGGCCATGGCAATACCTTCGACACGCTGGGGCGGCGCACCGAGGACACGATCGCAGCTCGCACCACCGGGGCCCCCTGGATCCCGATTCGCCGCGTGCATTTCCACGACGACAGCGTGCCGTGGTTCGAGCACATCGAGGACTTGGATGACAGCGGTGCCGTGATCGGCGAGGTCTACAACGACAAGGACGGAACCGGGCGTACGACGCGAACCTGGCATGCCAAGGCCGATCACACGGGGTGGTTCCGTCAGGACCGTCTGCATGACCTCGCCGGTCGCTTGGTTCGCGCCTCGTACACCACCGGGACCGCCCTCGACCACGACGCCGACCTGCCGCTGGACTTCACCCTCACCCAGGACCGCAACTACTACGACGGCTACGGGCGGCTCCGGGAGCACTACGATGATGAGGCCAACGGCATCGGCGGTCGTACGATCACCTTCCCCGATTCCGTCTCGAACTGGGTGGAGCGGGAGACGGACGCGGAGGGCCATGTCACGCGGCGCGTCCGGGACGGTCGAGGCAATCTGCTGTCGGTCTACCAGGCAGGTCCCAGTGGCGTCGAGTCGCTGAGGGCCGAGTATGGTTACGATGCGCTCGACCGGCTCACGTCCATCGTGCAGCCCAACGGCAACACGTTCACGTATCACTACGACTCGCTCGACCGCATCCTCCGTGTTGCCAAGGGCGCAGTGGGGAGTCCCCCCCAGGACTGGATGACCTACCAATACACGGGCGGTCGCCTGACCGAGCGAACGAACAACGTCGGTGGCTTCGTGCGCTGGCTGGATCACGATGCGCTCGATCGCTTCACCCGCTACGAGGTCAGTGATCCCGTCGCGCCCGGAGGCGTGCTGACGTACCAGCTCGAGTACGACACCGTGGTGCCCGGTCAGCTCTCGGGGGTGCTCGATCCGCTGGGTGGCGAGCTGCGCGAGTACGATGACTACGCGCGTCTGCAGCACCATCGCCGTCTGTTCACGCAGGCCCCGGCCCGCGACCTGCTGCTGTCGGTGGAGCGCGACATCCACGGCCGACCCACCCAGACCCGGCTTCCGCACGATGGGGCGGGCGCGGCTCGGATCACACTCGATCATGTCTACCAAAACGGCTTCGAGACCGCGGTCACCATCGATCATCCAAGCGACCCTCTGCTGGGCTCCTACGACATGTTGCGCGGACAGAGTGCCGCCGACCCTCGGCTGCACTCTGTGACGGTGCCGCAGGTCGAGCTCGATGTGCGGTGGGACCGAAGCCTCAGCCCGGTGATGGTCGATCACCACTCGTTCGAGCTCAACGGTGTCGTTCGGCACGACCGTAACCTCGACTATGCGCAGAACGGGTGGCTGCTCTCCAACGAACACGACAGGGGCCACACCAACGCCCGGTTCTTCGAATATGACTATGACGACCTTGGTCGCCTGGAGACCGCATGGGTCGACGGGGCGGTGGCGAGCGCGTTCACGTTCGACAGCACGGGGGACCTACAGAGTGCACATCGGCAGCTCCCAGCCCCAGGGGTGTACACGCTGGCCTACCCCGCCGCCGGGACAGCCGTTGCCAACCAGGGCCTGCGGCACCCCATCTCCGCGAGTGGGCCGGGAGCCGATGAGGTCTTCACTCGCGATGCTGCGGGGCTGCTGACCGCGTGGGAGGAGGTGGGCGGTGACGTGCGTCAGTTCGAGTATGACGGCCTGCACCGCCTGCGCCGGGTGACGCTCAACGGCACCACGGCTCGGATCCACACCTACGGTCACGACGGCACGCGGCTGCAGACGCTGCAGTGGGATGGTGGTCTGCGTCGAGACCTGCACTTTGGGGCGTGGAGCGAGACCTGGAACGGCTCCTCATATGGGCGTCGGGTGCGGGTGAGCAGCGTGCTCACCGTCGACATCACCGATCCCTTCGACCACGAGCGACGGTGGCACATGGTCGAGCTCCAAGGAGATGCCAGCGCGACCTATCCCGACTTCCCGGTCAGTCGCGCGTCGGCGATTGGAAACCGCACGCTGAGTGCCTCGGGAGAGGAACTGGATGGCGTCGGTGCCCCCGATCTCGACGCGACCTTCCACGGCGCGGGCCGGCCCGCGGTGGAGTGGACACGGGCGCCCGTGGTGGCGATGGGAGCTCGTCATGTGGCGATGGGAACCCTGGAGTGGCTGGCACCCGAGCCTCTGCTGTTCGAGGGGCCGCAGCCGCTGCTGGGCGACCCGGCGGGGCTCGATCCCTTCCGGTATGCGGGCGGCAATCCGGTCGTCTATCGCGATCCCACCGGGTACGCGAGACAGCCCCAGCAGATTCCCTTTCGGGGCGGCGGGGGCAGCATGAGTGAGCTGGCGGTCGAGGAAGAGCTGCAGCAGGCGGGCGACATCTTGGACTTCCTCGAGGACTTCGAGAGCAAGGCGGCCGACATTGCCGAGGCCCGTGCCGACCTGCAAGCCGAGCTGCGGGAGACCTGGTCACCCAGTCGTCGTCGAGCCATCGTCAGCGAGCTGGCGGATCTCGATGCGGTCAGGACCGACTACCGAAGGGCTCTGCGGGCGCTGCCCGACATGTACGAGGACGTGCAGGGCCTGGCGAAGATGCTGGACTGGGATCGTGCGCCTGCGGTCCTGCGCGGCGGGCTGTTCTCGATCATGGGCCGCATGGGTATGGCCGGCGCGGCGCTGATGTTGGGCCGGGACTCGTTCGGCGCCGAGGTCCAACAACAGTGGACTTCGTTCGAGCAGGAGCACTCGGGGGCCTTCACGGCGGGGGCGATGTTCGGGGTGCTACCCGGCGGGCAGGTGCTCGGAGCGGGGATCACCGCAGCGTCGATCGCAGGCGCAGGCGGGACCTTCAGCACCGTCAACCCGCCGTTCCTGCCCTCCGAGGGCCAGGTCAATCCGGCCACGGGGGCGCCCTCCACCCCGCGGCCCCATGCGTCGTCCAATCCGTTCGGTGGCGGCTGGGTCCACGACTGAGCCGTGGTGCAGCGCGGGAGATGTCGGCGCTTGGTCGCCGCATCTCCGCGCTGATGTCAGGCCGAACGTCGAGTCAGAACGTTGGTGGGCGCTGGCCCCAGCCGGGGGCGGACCGAGGTGAGTGACCACGGCCGCGCTCCGGCGTGCTCGCTTGGCAGCGTCGTGGACCACGCCGATCGCCCGTCGATGGTCCACGTGCTATGAGCGATCTCGATGCTGACGCGCGCTGTCGTCTGTGCCCTGTGCACGACCGCAGGCCGCAGTCCGCCACCTCCTGTCCCGCAGGAC
>JAHZJA010000138.1 GCA_022601155.1 Deltaproteobacteria bacterium
AGCGTCGAGTCGCCCACGGCCAACCGCCAAGGCGGTACCGATCCCGGGTTCAAGCGAATGCTCCTCGTCCGCGCGCGCGCCGTCAACAACAGCTCCACAGTGAGCCGCGAGCTGTCGATGGAGGAGTTCCGCTCGATCCCCGTGGGCAGCACCACCGGTCGCGACTTCACCCAAGTCGTCGACAGCACGCCCACCGCCTCCCACAGCGCCGCGGGCGTGACGATGGCCGGGGCAACCGGGGGCGAGACCAGCTACAGCCTGGAGGGGGCGACGCTCAACAACCCATCGTTCGGCACGGTAGGCACCTCGATCGTGCACGAGTTCGTGGAGTCGGTGGAGATCCTGGAGGCCGGCTACGACGCGGAGTATGGCGGAGGCACCGGCGCCCAGGTCCACGCCCGTCGGATCTCTGGCAGCAACCGAGTCCAAGGAGTCGCCCGGTTCGCGTTCACTCCGCGGCTGGCCGATCCGCGCTTCATCAACGGGACCGACAACGCGATCCGCACCACCGAGGTCCCCGATTTCTCGATGGAAGGGGCGGTGGCCGCCAGCGGTCCGATCGTCATGGATCGACTGTTCTGGTCGGCGGGCGTGTCGGTCACCCGAAGTCGCAGCTCACTGGTGCAGAGCTTTCATCACCGCGTCGCCGCCGACGGCTCGGGAGGCGACCAGGGCTGCGCGACGGGCAGCGATCCGTTCGACTGTGACCCCCGGGTCAATGACATCACCACCAGGCGCTTCACGGACCAGCGCGTGCGGACCGGAGGCGTCCAGCTGGGCTACCAACTCGGACTCGACTGGGCGATCACCCCACGCCACGCGCTGCGGCTGACGGCCCTCGGCTCGCCCGGCTTCAACCGCCGCAGCTACCGCGGGGCCGCGTTCGATCCATTCAACCCCACGCTGGCCGCCGATCGCTTCGAAGGGGCGTCGGTGGTGTCCAATGGCTTGGTCAACGACAACCTCGGCTGGGACCGCAGCGACTCCCTCCACACCGCCGCGCACTACGCCGGCCGCCTCGCCAACGACCGCATCGAGCTCGACGCGACGGTCGCCTACTCACGGTTCGTCGACGAGACCGCCTGGAGGCTCGACGACCCGAGCAGCCGCAACACCCCCGCCACGCACTATCGCAGCACCGAAGGCATCAACCTGTTGGAGCTGCTCGACGACGAAGGAAGGACCAGCACCGTCGCGGGTGCGTCTGAGGCCTGCGACTCGTCGTCGGTGCCGGGCCAGGCCTGTCCGGTTCGGCGATGGCTGTCGGGCGGGCTGGGACAGTACGGGACCGACCGCAATCATCGGGCCCAGGCTCGGGTCAACCTGACGCACTTCTTCCAGGGCGCGGGGTCGCATCAGCTCAAGTACGGCGCCGCGTTCGAGCACCTCGCCCGCCGTGCCGTCACCGCCTACTCCGGCCACAACGACGCCGATTTCTACCGCAACTGCTCCGAGGAAGGCCTCGCCGGGCAAGCCTCCGACGAGGGCGGGGAGTGGTGCTTCGATGCCCTGCGCGGGCAGTACGTGACCGACAGCGGCCCCCGCGTCGACAACCACCGCTACCTCACCGTCGACCCCGACGATCCCGATCGCCGCACCTCGTACGGTTTTGGGCGGATCCGCAGGGAGCAGGGACAGCTCGGTGCCATCGCCAATGCGCAGGGAGAGGGCGTCCGAGTCCCCAGCTACGCGCAGAGCATCAGCACCCAAAACTACGGGATGTACCTGCGCGACAAGTGGATGCTGACCTCCAACCTGATGATCAACGCCGGGGTCCGCTGGGAGATCCAGGACATGCGCAACGTCCTGGGCGAGCGGGCGCTGCTGGTGTGGGACAACGTCGGGCCCCGCGTGGGGGTGGCCTACGACTGGACTGACGAGGGCCGCAGTCGCCTGTTTGCCAGCTACGGGTGGCTGTACAACCCGCTGCCTCTGCAGCTGATCTCCCGGGTGGCGGGCGGCCAGGTGGATGTCCGCCGCACCTATCGCGACAGCCAGTGCCCCGCACAGCCGGTCACCATCAATGGCCAGCAGGAGGCGCTGAGCATCAATGGGCAGCCGACCGAGTACTGTGCCGATGCCGCTGCGACCACGTCGCAGCTCGTCGGAGGAGCGGTCGTGCCTCGCCTCCGGGGCCAGTACAACCAGCAGATCCAGGCCGGCTACGAACAGGAGGTGATCGAGGACCTCGTGCTGGGCTTCCGGTGGATGCGCAACGATCTGCGTCGCGGGGTCGAGGACGTCTCGACCAATGGCGGCACGGATTTCCTCATCGCCAACCCCGGGGTCGCCGTCGAAAACGACGACATCCGAGACCAGCGAGCCCAGTGCGACGAGCTTGGAGGGCAGCTCGACACGTTGGCCATGGACGACCCGGCGCGGGCCCCCCTGGCCCGGGAGCTGGACCGTTGCCAGTTCTTGACGAATGCCTTCGAACAAGTGGGCTCGGCGTTCGCACGACCCACGCGGCAGTTCAATGCGTTCACCTTCGATGTCCGGCGCCGCTTCAGCCGCAACTGGATGCTGCTGGCCTCCTATACCTACAGCCGGCTACGCGGAAACTATGACGGATTCGTCGACCCCGTCACCGGGGCCATCAACCTCGGCTCCAACGCGCACTACGACACTCCGGAGTTGGTCCGCAACAGCTTCGGGCCCCTTTCACTCGACACGCCGCACCGCGTCAAAGTCGACGGTCTGTACATCTTCGATCTCGGGGAGTCCGGGTACCTCACGATGGGCACGAGCTTTCGGTTCTCCTCGGGGTTGCCCATCTCCCTGCGAGGCACCCACGATCTGTACCCCAACGCGCCCGTCTATATCCTCCCGCGCGGCGCCGGAGGGCGTCTGCAGCCCAACGTGGGCTGGAATTTGCGCTTGAGCTACGCGTATCCGCTGCCCGGGAGCTTTCTGCTCGAAGCCAGCATTCGCATCCTCAACGTGACCAATGCCAAGGCAGCGCTCCGGGTCGACCAGACGTACTCCTTCCAGCGCACCCGGCCCGTCGCGGGCGGCGATCTGAGCGACCTCAAGCACACCAAGGTCAGCAACACCTCCAACCCCGCGCAGTTCTTCGGCCGCGCCGTGGTCGCTCGCCAAGGCAACTACGGCGTCGCCACATCGTTTCAGACGCCGCTGTCGACGGCGTTCGAGCTTCGGCTGCGGTTTTAGTCGGCCACGCGGCGCCGGGGAACGCACCCGAGCGCCGCGCCACTTTCAGCTCACGACGGTGGTGCAGCCTCGGCGAGATGGGTCGCGGTCTCGATCAGCTTCTGTGCGACGTTGCTCGATCGCCTTCCCAGGCCGCAAGAGCTGGCGACATCGACCGGCCCGCCCCGCGCCCCCTCTACGATCTCCAGCAGGCGTCGGTGCTCGTCCATGTCGATCCGCTCGTGGACGAATCCAGCCACGAAGCGAACGCCCGGCGGCAGCTTCAGGTCACCGAGCGGAGCGTAGTGGGCCGGGTCCATCGACGGGGGGCTCGCGGCCTCGGCCAGCGGAAAGTGGACGTAGGCCAGCTCGTGGCTCGCGGGCCAGCGGGAGATCAGCGTGTTGGCAAAGTTCACCGCGGGGATCAGGCTCCCGGCTCGGATGAGGGCCTCGTTGTTGAGATCACCGAAGCATAGGTGGACGCCGAACGGGGCCTCGGGGCGGACCTGCTTCAGCAAGTCCACCACGCCCCCCACTGCAATCCGATGCAGCCACCGTGGCAGGCGGTACGCCAGCGTGAGCTCGCCCGGCACCTCGACCTGGAACGCAATATCGCCCGGGTCGGCCTCATCGAGGATCGCATTGGCCTCGAACGCCATTCTCCGAGCGAACGCCGATGCATAGCGCATCGCGTTGACCGGAGACATCATGGCAAAGGTCACCCCCATGCCGGTCGGTAGCCCGACCTGGAATTTCAATGCCGGTAAGTTCTTGCGCTCGCGTAGACGCTTGAAGACGGGATAGCTCGACCGAAAAGCGTCGAGCCATCCGAAATCGAGGTGCTCGTGCATCGTCTTGGGGCTCACCTTGGGTGTCAGCCGCGGCGCGGCGTCATAGCTGGCCGGAAACCCCGACTCCCCGAGCTGACTGTGCCGCGTCACCTTCCAGTGTGCCGTGTCTCGCTGACATCTATCGATGATGACTTGTACCCACGACGCCCGCTCGCCGCACGGATACGACGCGGATTTCTGCCCGATCTCCCCATCGGGCAAGGCCACCACCAATCGCTCCCCAGCAATGTCCAGCGCCTTGGCCATGGCGGCTTCTTCGTTTTCGAACGGCATACTGCCGACCAGATGAACACCTCTCGTCATTTGTCACCCCTCCTGGTCGGAGAATAGGGGGTGGCTATAGCTCGACTCAATTGTTCACGACAATCACGACACGATGTCCGAAGAAAACAGTGTCACTCCCCACGACACACCGTTTGACCGGGTGCGTCGTGGGTTGCACACCACGCCGCCGCCGGGCTGCTCCGGGGCGTGCCCTCGATCGTCACACCGACAGGCCGGTCACCGGAGTCGTCGACCGGCCCGATCCACTACCGATCTCCGTGATCTCGGGGCACACCGTCTGGGCGCAGCTGAGCAACACGTCGGAGGTATTGGCTCCCGGCGACGACAGATGCACTCCCGGGTGAACCAGCGCTCCGCCGCCGCCGCCCGCCACCACGATCGGCATGTTGACCACCTGGTGCGACTGCCCCGAGGCGGCGTCGGAACTGGCAAAGATCACCGCATTGTCCAGCACCGTCGAGGCGCCCTCGGGGGTCTGCCCCAGCCGCTCGATGAGATAGGCCAGCATCCGCATGGTCTCGATGGTCGAGGCATCCATCGCGTCGTTGAGCCCCGCGTCGTGCGACATGTCGTGGTGCCCCATGCTGTGGCCTAGACCATGGAACACATTGAAGCCGACCGATCCCGAGAATTGAACACTTGCCACCCGGGTCAGGTCGCAGGCGAAGGCCAGCGCCAGCAGGTCCGACATCGCGCGATTGACCTCTTCGGTCGGCTCGTTGCCGTCGACGTCTTCGTTGGCCTGCGTGGGCTCGGGCGGGATGTCACAGGAGGGGGCCAGCGCATCGATCTGCGAGCGCAGCTGTGCCACCGATGCCAGGTGCGCATCGATACGATGCCGATCGACCATGCCCACCCGAGACTTGAGTTCGTCGGCATCGGCCATCACCGCGTCGAGTGCAGCGAGCCGGTGCGGCGTGGTGGGGTCGTCCGGGACCGAGAACGACGCGAACATCCGTGTCCACGCGGCCCTGGGATCGTTGTCGGCAGCAAGCGGCTGCTTGGGACCCTTGTGCGAGATGAACTGCAGCGACGGCCCCTCGCTGGTCACGATACGCCGAGAGATCGCCAGCTGCACCGACGGAAGATAAGTCTGGCTGCCCACCCGCTCGGCGACGACCTGATCGACAGTGGGTCCGCCGAACATGCTCGCGTAATTGGCCGAGCCCGAAGGCAGCTCGATGAACGGATGGCCCGACAACACCGCGCACCCATCGTGGTGACCACGACGATTGGGGATGGACGCCGAGACCTGGAAGCCCGAGAGCACCGAGACGTGGTCTCGCACGGACTCCAGCGGCTGCAGCTGCGGGGTGAGCTCGTAGCCAGGCCCCGTCTGGGACGGAAAGAACCGGATGGGGCTGCCCGCGTCGCTGCCGTTGGTCAGCGCGACGCCGTTGCCCCAAAACCAGGTGACGAGGCGGCGAGGCAGCTGGGTTCCGTCGGCCAGGGCTTCGCCGTGGGCGTCGAGCATGGCCTCCAGCGGGGGCAGGGCCAGCGCGACGATGCTGCCTCCCACCATGCCCCGAAGCATGGTCCGTCGATGGAGTCGATGGCGTTGGGTAGGCATGTGGATCACTGTGGCGGGGCGACCACCCGGAACGCCGGATTGGCCACGATTTCGACGAGCAGGTCGGGCAAGCGGTAGCCCGCCTCGATGAAGGCCTCTTCGAGCTGGTCGATCGCGACCTCCTCCCCTTCCCCTTCGATGTGCCCCGTCGCGTGACGGTAGAGGTTGCGCACCAGACAGTCGGTGGTGTCGGGCGTCTCCGCAATGATCTCGCCCAGGCCCGCTGCCCCCTCGAACGCAACGCCCTCGAGCTCGGCGCTCGCATCGATGGGAGCACCGTTGTCCTCGGTCCGAAACCGTCCGATGCCGTCGTAGTTCTCCAGCCCGAAGCCGATGGGGTCCATCAGGAGATGACAGCCGCTGCAGCTGGGCTCGGTCATGTGGATCTCCAGCCGCTCGCGCATGGTCTGCGCCCCATCGGTGGGCGGCAGATCCGTCACGACCCCCGGCGGCGGTGGGGGCACCGTGCGGCACAGGATGTTCTCCAGCACGAACTTGCCCCGCAGCGTGGGCGAGGTGCTGGAGATGTGCGCGAGCAGGGCCTGGAACCCCGCCTGCCCAAACAGCCCCGCGCGCTCGTCGTGACGGGACAGCTCCACTCTCGCGTGGCTGTCGTCGAGCGAAGCCGCGTCGGGAAGGCCGTAGTGAAAGCCGAGCCGGGCGTCGATGAACGTGTAGTCCGCCGTGAACACCTCGCGGAAGTCGGCGTCCTGCTCCCACACCAGGTCTTCGATGAGGGCCATCGACTCCCGCTGCATCGACAAGGCCAGCTCGGGGGTCCACTGCGGGAAGGTGCCCAGGTCCTTGGGCAGGCCCGGGAGGTTGCGCAGTCGCCAGACTTCTCCGAAGAACGCGTTGACCGAGTCACGGACCTCCGGACGCTCGAGCAAGCGCCACGCCGCCTCGCGGATGCCCTCGGAGTCGGACAGTCGCCCAGCCTCCGCGTCGTCGAGCAAGGCCGCATCGGGCACGGTGTCCGCCAAGAACAGCGACATCCGGGTCGCCAGCTCGTAGGGGGTCAGCCGTCGCAGCGTGGGGTCTTCGGGGTCGGGCTCGCCGATCTCGACCTGATACAGGAAGTGAGGCGACTGCAACATCGCGGCGATCGTCTCCCGCACGCCGCCGTCGAAGCCCAGACCGTCCGCAGCCGCGGTGCCGAGCGCGGCGTAGCGCTCGACCTCCGTGTCGTGGAGCGGCCTCCGCCACGCGACGCGCCCAAAGCTGCGGATCACCTGACGCAGACACTCCGGCTCGCCTGCGCTGGCGGGATCGCACGCCAGCCACTGCGACAGCGTTCCCGCCTGGGCCGCCGCCTCGGTGACCGCACGCGCCGATTCCTCGTAGGCATCGATCTCCGCGTCGCCCAGGGCCAGCTGCGAAGCCCCCACCGCGTCGAAGCCGTTGAGCGACACATTCGCGGGAGGGCTCGCCGCAGCGGCCGCCGCCGGTCCCAGCAAGTCATCGATCGCACCGACGTACTGGCGCCGCAGCAGCAAGCGCAGGGTAGCGGGCGCCGGCTCGAGCTCGGCCGGAATCTCGTCCGTGCCGCCATCGCCATCGGGGTCGCCTCCGCTGAGGCCCGAGTCGGACGCGCTGCCGTGGTTGCATCCCAACAGCGCGGCGGTGACCGCCATCGCAAGCATCCGTGGAGCCCGTGCGCCGGTCCGCGTCCTCACTCCGAGCGCACGCGCGCCCTCGACCTGCCGATCGCAACCACTCATCCCACGCCTCTAGTGTCCTTGGAGTCGCCAAGGTTCACGGAGGGGGAGATGTAATTCGAGCGAGAGTCGGTACACCCCGACATCCAGCCATCGAGGGCCGACTCCGTGTTCTCGCCGCTTTCTTGGATCGTCGGCGGGTCCTGAGCCTAATCGTATCCATGACGCTTCCGCCCGCACCCGCTGCCCTGCCCGAGCGCTTCAACCGGCTCGAGTCGATGTTGTTCGCCGCCGAGGCTGGGCATGCACGTCGGGCGGCAGAGCGCTACGTCGGCGAGCTGTTGGCGCGCCCCGTCTGTCCGCCGTCCCCGGCTCCGGCCATGCCGTTGCGGCCCGACCTCGAGTCGGCCGCCTGAGCCGTCGACCGCCCCCCAGAACCCTTCGGCACCGTCGTCCGGTGTCAGCACGGCCGCTCGTCGTGACCGCCGTGGTGGCGGCTCGGAGCGCGGCCGTCCCGCGTACGAGGATTGCCCACCCGTCCCGTTGTGGGAGGGGAGCGCGCCCCCGCGGGAACGAGGGTCGCCAATACCACCTTCGGCAGGAGACGATCTCATCGTCGATGCCCCGCTACCGTCACCGGATGGCATGGGAGAGCCCGCAGAGGCTGTCCGGGCCTTGCTTGTGACGCGACCCGGCGGCAGGCTCGGTCGTTCGCTGTTCCTCGCATCGTCGCCGGTGGGATGAAGGTCTACAGGAGCAACCGCGTCGAGGCTCTGCTCGACGCCCTCACCGAGGTGTTGGGCCAACCCGCAGCGGGACCGCTGCGACCGGAGCCCGTCATGGTGCACAGCCGCGCGATGGCGGTGTGGCTGTCGATGCGGCTGGCCGAGCGCTTCGACGGTTGGGTCGGCGGCAGCTTCCCGTTCCCCCAGCGCTTCGTCCAACAACTGCTGGCCGCGGTGCTGGGCGACCAGGCGGATGCAACCGAGGCCTTCACGCAGCCCCGGCTGGTGTGGTCGGTGCTGGCCGCGTTGCCCGACCACTTGCCCACCCCCGCGTTCGAGGAACTGCGCCGCTACGTCGCCGACGATCCGCGCGGACAGTCGCGATTCCAGCTGGCCCAGCGGATCGCGGAGGCCTTCGACCGCTACGCCGTCTACCGCCCCCGCATGGTGGTCGGCTGGGACGACGGGCACGACGACGACTGGCAGGCCCAGCTGTGGCGGAGCATCGTCGCCAGCCGCGGCACGGGGCATCCCGCCTCACTCGCGCGCTCGATGTTCGAGCGACTCGACGCGGGAGATTTCGACCCCGAGGCTCTGCCGCCTCGGGTGTGCGTGTTCGGGGTGTCGACCCTTCCCCCCTTCTACGTGCAGGTACTGGCCGCCCTGTCCCGCCACGTACCCGTGCACATGTTCGCGCTGTCACCCTCGCAGGAGTACTGGGCCGAGCTGCGCTCGGGCCGGCAGGCCCTGCGAGCGCTCCGCGATCCATCGCCCACCACCGACCCCACCGCGGACCAGAGCAACCCCCTGCTCGCGTCGTTTGGTGGGGTGGGTCGCGACTTCCAGCTCGTGCTCGAGCGCGAGGTCGACTACGACGAGGCCGATGCCTCGCTGTACCGCGAGCCCGATCCCACCACGATGCTGGGACAGCTCCAGGCCGATGTGCTCCACCTGCGCCACCGCGGCAGCGAGCCGGCAGACTCGCCGCAGCCTGGCGACGCGTCGCCACCCGAGGCGCCGCCGCAGCCCGATCCCCTCAGCCGTCCCGCCGCCCGCACCGTCGATCCCGACGACCGCTCGATCACCTTCCACGCCTGCCACTCGCCCATGCGCGAGGTCGAGGTGTTGCACGACCAGCTGCTCGACATCCTCGCGGGGCCCCAGGCCCAGGGCGTAGGGCCGCATCAGGTCGTCGTGCTGATGACCGATGTCGAGACCTACGCGCCGCTGGTCGAGGCCGTGTTCGAGCGCGACGCCAGCGACGAGAGCTTCATCCCCTACTGCATCGCCGATCGCTCGGTTCGTGCCCAGAGCCCCACCATCGAGGCCTTCGACCGCTTGCTCGGCTTGGTCGGCGGGCGCGTCACCGTCTCGGAGATCCTCGACCTGCTGGCGGTCGAGGCGGTCCACACCCACTTCGAGATCTCGGCCGAGGACCTCGATGCCGTCACCGAGTGGGTTGGCGCGGCCGGGGTGCGGTGGGGCGTCGACGGACAGCACCGCGGCGAGCACGGCCAACCCCGCTACGACCAGAACACCTGGCGTTTTGGTCTACAGCGTCTGCTGCTGGGCTACGGCCTCCCCGGCCAAGGGCGCGAGACGTTCGCGGGCGTGCTGCCCTACGACGAGATCGAGGGCCAAGACGCCGAGCTGCTGGGCAAGCTGGCCGAGTTTTGTGAGCGCCTGTTCGGTCACCTCTCGGTGCTGGCCGCTCCGCGCGAGCCCGACCAGTGGCAGCACGCCCTCACCGGTCTGCTCGACGACATGCTGGGGACCGCAGGTGCCGCTGCGTGGGAGCACCAACAGCTCCGTCGCGCCATCGAGGGGGTGATCGCCGATGCCAACGCGTCCGGCTTCACGGGCACGGTCCCGATGGAGGCCATGCGCACGCTGATCGAGGAGCGGCTCGAGCAAGAACGGCCGGCCCAGCGATTCTTGGCCGGGGGCGTCACGTTCTGCGCCATGCTCCCGATGCGCTCGATCCCCTTCGAGGTGGTCTGCATGCTCGGCATGAGCGACGGCGCCTTTCCTCGAGCCGGCCGCAAGGTGGGGTTCGACCGCATGGCCCAGCGCCCGCAGCCGGGTGACCGCTCGCGTCGGGCCGACGACCGCTACCTGTTCCTGGAGGCGCTGCTGGCCGCGCGGCGACGTCTCATCTTGCTGTACGTGGGTCAGAGCATCCAAGACAACAGCGACCGTCCGCCGTCGGTGGTGGTCAGCGAGCTGCTCGACGTCCTCGACGAGGGCTTCGTCGGATCGCAACGTGCGCTGCGCAGCCAGCTGGTGCTCCGCCACCCGATGCAGCCGTTCTCGCCGCGCTACTTCGGCGCCGACGCGGACCCGCGGCTTTGGAGCTACGCCCAGGCCTACGAGCAGGGGGCGCAAGCACTGCACACCGGTCGGGGCGGTGGCCAGCGGGTGGCGCTGTTCGAATCGAGCCTGCCTCCCGCCGAGGAAGACACCGAGTCACCGCCGCTGGCACTCGATCGACTGGTGCGGTTCTTCCAGCAGCCTGCGGCTCAGTTGCTCAAGCGACGGCTGGGGATCAACCTCACCGAGTGGGTCCGCGACCGCAGTGATCGCGAGCCCATGGAGCTCGATGCGCTCGAGCAGTGGCGGGCTGGCACCGAGATTCTCGAGCACCGGCTCGACGATCTGCCCGCCCTGCGCTCCCAAGAACTCCTGCGCGCCATGGGCCTGCTCCCGTTGGGCGCGACCGGCGAGTCGCTGTACGAAGAGCTCGCGCTCAACACCGATCCCATCGCCGCCGTCGCGCGACGGCTTCGGCAGGGCGCCCGGCTGCCCAACCTCCCCATCGATCTGCCGCTGTCCCGGCGCCGCGTGGTGGGGCAGCTCGATCGTCGCTGGCCCGCGGCCGTGGTGCACGCTCAGTACGGCCAAGTCCGGGCCAAGCACCTGCTCGAGGCATGGATTCGACACCTGGTGCTGTGCGCCGCAGGGCCGGACGACCAGCCTCTGCGCAGCGCCGTGGTGGGCCGTCCCGAGCGCCCCGGGGGTGCCCGCGTGTGCCGACTGCGACCGGTCGACGACGCACCCGAGCGGCTCGATGAGCTGGTGCGCCTGTACGAGGCCGGCCAGCAGCGGCCGCTGCTGCTGTTCCCCCGCTCGTCGCTGGCCTATGCGACCGCGCTGGCCGAGGGCAAGAGCGACAGCGAGTCCCGGGCCGAGGCACGCTTGGAGTGGTCGGGCCGCGGCTTCAGCGAGAACGAAGACCCCCACCTGCGCCGCATCTTCGGCGATGCGGATCCACTCCGCGACGACTTCTCGTTGTTCACCCCCCCGCTGGTCGGGGGCGACTTCGCCTCGCTGTCGCGCCGGGTCTTCGGGCCCCTGCTCCAACACCTGCAAGAGGGGGAAGAAGAGTGAGCGACACGATGCGCACCTTCGACCCGCTGGGTACGGGGCTCGACGGCACCAACCTCATCGAGGCCAGCGCGGGCACGGGCAAGACCTACGCCATCGCCACCCTGTTCTTGCGGCTGATGCTCGAGCGCAACCTGGGCGCCGACGAGATCTTGGTCGTCACGTTCACCGAGGCCGCCGCCGCCGAGCTCCGCGACCGCGTCCGCGATCGTCTACGGGCCGCCCTCCACGCCTATCGCCATGGCGACGCCGCCGACCCGCTGCTGTC
>JAHZJA010000139.1 GCA_022601155.1 Deltaproteobacteria bacterium
CTCCACCGTCAACGCCGGCGGGGCAGGGTTCGACTACGACATCTCCACCCGCGCCCTGCCGTTCCCGGCCGACGGCAGCGGCACGTTGTGCTTCGACCACCGCCGTGACCCATCGGCGCCGTGGCTGGGCCAGACCTGGGGCCGGGTTCGCGTCGATCGAGCCGACGGTTCGTACGTCGGCGGCGCCTACTACTCGCCCGGCGTCGACTGGAGCGAGACCTGCTTCGACGTCACCGCCACCCTCGCCACGGGCGAAGCACTCGTGGTCAACTTTGGGATGTACTCCCAGGGTGCAGGGGTCAAGCAGGGCACGTACTTCCTCGACGACGTCGAGGTCCGGTTGCCCAACTGAGTCCAGGCCCGAGCGGGGTACGACCAACCCGTGCCCCGCTCGCCTGTCCGCCGCTGTCGACGCCGCCGTACGCCGCCGGCTGATGTCGGCCGACTTCGAAGACGGCCGCGAAGTCCTCAGCCGCCCGCGGTGATCGGCCCCAGCGGCCGTTCGTCGCCTGGCCGATCGGCGATCTCGGCCGCGAGCCGCTCACCATCGGGGATCAACACCATGCGACCGTCCTCCAGGACGAAGGTGCCCAGGTAGGTGTGGCTGCCAGCGGGAACCGAGAAGCACACGTGCGACGGCTCGTAGATGACCCCCGCGATGCCTTGCTCGAACAATAGACGCCGCAGGCAGTACGGCCCCGCGAGCACCCGCTGTCGGGCAATGTCCGAGCCGCGGACGAAGCCGGTCACCGCCTCTACATGTTCGTAGTGCTGGTGGAGGATCTCGACACTCTTGAGGTGCAGCGCCGACAGCTCCACCCCCACCCACAGCACGCCGCGCTCGGCCCCTACCGGCGGAGCGCCGGCGCAGCCGAGGGTGCAGAGCCCCAGCAGCCACCCCCAGTGTCGACGCGCTGCGGTCACCACACGCCTATCGTACCACGAGCGCAAGGTCGCCTCGCGGGACTCGATTCCTTCGGCAAACGCCGGTCCCTGCTCGGCTACGCCGCGGCCGCGAAGCGTCGGTGCGTGCCCGCCTGCTCTCGGCGACCACGACGCACTCGGATTCCGAGACTCGATCACCCCGGGCAAGCGATGGGGGCGAGCGGTACAGGCGGTCTTCGGCACCCGAGGTACTGGGGCGCGGGACGCTTCACCAGTCAGTTGCACGGGATGCGCCCGCCGCAGTCGGGGCCGTCGGGGATGCTCCCGACCACCCACAGCTCGATCTCCATTGGTGCTCTCGCCGCCCGTGGCGAAACCCGGTGCGATGGATCGCGAAGGGTTGCTGGCTCCTGCTCCTGGCCTCGCGCATCTGCTGTCGACCATCCGGACCTTCGCCACTCGGAGCAACGGAGCGAACTACGGACTCAGGACACCACGGCGTGGACCGCCGCACCAGGCGGTCCACTGACGTGTCATCCAGTCAGCCGCACTGGGGCTTGTCACATACTGCGCAACATATAACTTCGTCCAGGCCGAGGTCTGCGCAACTCTCTTGGCTCGTCCCACAATCTACCTGCGAAGGTGCGTCGCACTCCCTGAGATCGAAGCCACATCCGTGATGGCACAACAGTTCCCCACCCGTATAGCGAGTGCCTCCCCCATCGAGAGCGCCTGTCGTATCGAAGTCAGTGCATGCGTAGGCCGTGCCATCGGGCTTTTCAGGAATCACCGAATCCCCGTTGCCGTCGACTTCACACTCCCCCGCGTCGTTGCTATCCCAAGTGCCATCGCACGTTGAGTGAGCGCACGTCACCCTGAGTGGGATCCCGTCTGTGGCTCCCTCCACCACGTGCCATCCAACGAGCGTGCTATTGCTGTCCCAGGGGCCGTCCTTGGCGTGGGTGGCCCATACGAAATCTTCGTTCCACGGTTCACCAGCCTGATGCGATGAGTCCCGACTGATGAGCCTCCACTCTCCGGCCGCCGTTGGATCGGCGTAGTCCTCTGGCTCCCATTGGATGTAGTAGTGCTCTCCGTCGTGCTGGCGGACTTGCTGCCAGGCCGGCGTCGAGTAGGTCTCGCCGTCTTTCTCGATCGTGACCTGGACTCTGTGGTACTTGCCGCTGAGATTGCCCTCCCAGCCGTCTATCGTCCCCTCCAGGATGACCGCGAGCTTGTCGCATGCACCATCGGGCTCCGGGATCACGAGCGCCGTTTCGCACCCCGAACCCTCCCGTTCCGGCTCGAATTCCTCGCGAACCTCCAGATCACAGGCGGTGAGACTCGCCGCGGCTACGAAACTGGTCGTGAGCAGGCCGAGCCCGATCCAGGTTCGGCGCCCAACGAGGCTATGAGCTTCGAGGTGTCGTTGGTTGTCGATGTCGTCCATTTTCATTTCCTGTCCTTCATGCACTCGTCACACTTTCGAGAAGTTGGCGGATGAGCGTCTGCGTGACGAGGCGCGATGCTCATCGGTGTCACAATCTCGGGCGGCAGCCGTCTGCCCCACGGACCTTCGCTGCTGTTCCCGAGGCCCTTGAATCCGTCGTCGTCTTCGGTCGCGAGACCGTGACCATCAGGAGGTTCGCAACGGTGTTCATTCCTATGCTCTCCTCGGACACTCGGAAGACCCAGCCACGTCGAGGCTGAGCGACTCCCTACCAGGGAGATACCTGCGCCCACGGATTGGCTTCAGCGTGCTGGCTGCTTGTTCGATCCGAGGGTGATTTCGGGTAGTTGCGAGCCACCTTGACGACGCCGCGACCAGCGCATGGCATGGGCCGACCATGACCCGGCTCCGGAGCATTGTTCCGCAGGACCGCCACCCGAGCCCTCTGGCGACTCCCAGAGACAGTCGGGCCCCTTCGCCTTGCCGTCGCCCTCGCGGACATGACCCGAACACGGCGGGAGCACGCGCCGTTCTCCTCGATCAGTTCGTGGTCAGGCCGCTACGGACCGCCTCCGCAGCAGGCTGCCAAGTTGGTGTACCGCGGAGCGGTGGCGAGCAACGGACGAACGGGCGGGATTGGTGGCCCCGTAGAATGGGTGCGGAACGTCTGCTCGGAGTGTGCACCGGCCCACGGCGTGAGCGCGTCGTCGCCCTATTCGTAGATCGGCGGCTCAAAGGTGAGGTCGACACCACAGCACGTAATGAGTCGCGTCGTGGGTTGACGTAGCGACGTTTGGCGCCCGAGGGGAGAGCCCCGGTAGCGGGCCTCATTGGCTTCGCCGCGGTGGCTTGGCGGCTCGAGCTCTGGCTCGGTGAGCGCGAGGGGCTGCGCACGAAACTGCGCCTCGTTGATCTGTCCGGGCTCGTCGGGCACCCTCGGTGCGTCCAACGATCCGAGCAAGGCGTCGGCCGCCGCCGTGGGGTCTTCGAGCGGACGCACCCAGGTACCGTGCTTGACCAGGAACGCATCCGACGTGAAGCCCGACCGCGCGCGGTAGGGAATGGCCCCCAGCACGTGCGCATCCACGCCGCGGGCATCGGCCACGATCTCGCCGATGGAGTCGGCGCGACCCCCCTCGGACAAGCCCGTCAGCGTCG
The DNA here is from genome assembly GCA_022601155.1 of Deltaproteobacteria bacterium. Taxonomy (GTDB): domain Bacteria; phylum Myxococcota_A; class Polyangia; order Nannocystales; family Nannocystaceae; genus Paraliomyxa. The sequence continues at coordinate 3,494 of JAHZJA010000139.1, forward strand.
CCCTGATGGCGGCATGGTCTTGGGCGCCGTCGTTCATCGAGATGCCGCGCACCACGGTGACCTCACCGAGCAGCCCCCGCGACCCAGCCAACGGCTCGACCAACTCCATGGGCCAGCCGTGCGGTGCCCACAGCCGTGCCGGACGGTCCCCCGGCACACCGTCGGCCCAGCTGGACATCTTCGCCGCGAGCGAAGCCCCTGCCCCCAACCCGAGCCCACGCAGACAACCCCTACGCCGCAGACGATTCTCGCTATCGATGACCGTCATTCCCCGGCTGGGGTGGTGGGCGTACGAACATCGAAGTCGATGTCGAAAGTTGCTCGCTCACCGCGACCGAGCCGGGGCACCACGCTGGCGTGCATCGCCGCGCTGATGCTGACGATCATCGGCCCGACATCGAGTGCATTCGCCTCGGCCGAGCCCACACGATCGTCTGCGGAGCTCAGCCCCACGGTGTCGGTGGCGATCGATCCTCGCGTAGCCGAGATCACCGTCGCGGCCCTACGGACGACCCTCAGCGGTCACCTGCCCGGGATGACGCCGCAGGTGCACAGCCGACCGGTCTCCGACCAGCGGCACGCCACGTGGGTCGAACAGCAGCTCGCCGTGACGCAGGTGCGGGCCGTGGTGTGGATCGAGCCGGATCCCGAGGGGGGCCTGCGCATCGGGCTTCGCCTGGCCGGAGATGGCGGGACCTGGGCGCGCCGCCTGCCACCCAATGACGACCCCGCCGTGCTGCTCGAACAGATCGGCGCAATGCTGAGCGGCATGCTCACATTCGAGTCGCCGAACGAGGAGCAGCCACCACCCCCGAGCCCCGAGCCAACTCCTTCGGCACCCGAGCCTGCCGTTGTGGCCGAGCCCATCCACCCGCTGGTCGTCGATGCCTCGGTGGGCTACCTGGGCTCGATGCTGGGTGCCAGCGCCCCGTGGACCCACGGGGTGACCGTGCAGTCGGGCGTCTGGCTTCGCCGCGGCTGGGTCCTGGGCGGTGCGGTGGGCGTGGTCCCGCCCCACCGCCTCGCCGCGGGGGCCAACGTCAGGGTGTATCGGGTTCCGATCCACGCATCCTTTGGGTACCGCTTCCGCCGCGACCGGCGGTTTTCCCCCGCGGTCATCGGGCTCGCCGAAGTCGATGCCCTGGGGTGGTCGCCCGCCCGTGGCGATGGCATCGAAGGCCGCCGTGGCTGGGCCGCCCGCGCCAGCGTCGGGGCCGGGGTCGATGGACGCATCGGACTGGGGCGCGGGGCCTTCCTCGGCCTGCGCGCGTCGTTCCGCGCATGGCTCGTCAACGGCACCATCGTCGTTCGCGCACAGGAAGATTCCCGCACGATCTTGAGGGGCTACCCGATTTCAGCCGTCGTGACCGTGCATGCGGGATATGCGTGGTCACTGCCCACGGTCAGGCGCACTAACAATTGATCATCCAGATCGGGCCCCGCGCGGCCACACAACCAGTGGACACTGCCTGAGCCCATGGGCCCCCCGAGACGAACGCCTTCGCGTTCTACGGTCGATCCGGCGGACGACCGCGCACTGATGCGTCGTGTGGCCAAGGGCGATCGCCAGGCCGCGCAGCGGCTGGCGGTTCGATTGCTGCCCACGGTCAAGTCCATCGCGGTTCGGATGACACGCAACCCATCCGACGCCCAAGACGCAACGCAGGAGGCACTGGTGGAGTTGCTACGTTCGGCACCCAACTATCGCGGAGACGGAGCCCTCGAGGGATGGGCTCGCCGGATCGCGCTGCGTTCGGTGGCGCGCGGACTTCGTCGCCGCGCGACGGCCCCGAGCGGAGAGCCCATTGCGTACGAGCCGGTCGCCGCAGAGGCATCGACGTTCGTGACCGATCGACTGCCCCGTCCGTTGGACGACTACTTGTCCGCGCTCACCGACACGCAGCGCACCGCAATGCTGCTCCGATGCAGCATGGGCTGCACCATTCCCGAGATCGCCGAGCTCACCAACAGCCCCGTGCCCACGGTCAAGTCTCGGGTCAACCGGGCCCTCGAGATCATTCGCGGATCGATCCAGCGTGACATTCGATTCGGCGCCCGCAAGGAGGTGGGAGGATGACCCCGCATCTGCACGACGCACGGTGGCGAGCCGCCCACGCCGCACACCTGCGCGGCGACGACCCCGGCGTCGACCCGCAGTGGCTCCGCGAGTACCAACCCCGAGATCCCGAGCTCGCCGCCGAGCGAGCACTGTTCGATGCCCTCGCCCAGGCCGAGCCGGGGGTGGAGGTGGACGAAGACGCAGCCGTGGCGCAGGCCCTCGAGCAATGGGGAACCGAAGCGCATGACATCGGTCCGGCCCCCACGCGGTGGGTTGGTCGTGTCGCAATCGCAGCGGGGCTGGTTGCGGCCGGCCTGGCCGCGGGCTTGCTGCTCGGGTGGGTCGGCGACACGTCGCCCCCCGATGACACCGCCCCATCGTTGGTCCGCGCCACCAAGACCCCTGCGCCGATCGAGCCCTCGGTCGCACCTGCTCCCGCCGAGGCCACGACACCGCAGTCCGATCCTCCCGCAGGATGGACCGTGCGCTCGGGCCAAGTGGTCGCCGAGGCGGTCGATGAAGGCAACGCCTTGCCCCGAGGACTGGCGTTGGTGGCCGCGGGCGAGCTGTGCACCGCATCCAGCCCCGACCGAGAGATCTGTCTGAGCGATGGGGCGCGGTTCGAGGTCGAAGACGACGGCGAGCTCCAGCTCCTCGAGGGTCGTGCCCGCGTGATCACCCGAGCGGAGGCGGTGCTGGCGGTCACGGTGGACGATGTCCGGGTGGAGACCCAGGGCGCGAGCGTGTACGTGGTGGAACA
>JAHZJA010000140.1 GCA_022601155.1 Deltaproteobacteria bacterium
AAGGGATCGATCGCGCAACCGGCGAGTATCAACGATACGACAGGGGCAATTCGCACTGGCTTCGAGTGTAGCGCGACGTCATCGACTCGCCCGACAGCTGCGATTGCGATCTTTGTAGCGGTGCGAGGCCATCACGCAGCGGCTGCGGTGCTCGACATTCAGACCGGTCGTCGAGGCTCCTCGGTCTCGCGTCTCGACGTCGCAGCAGACAACGTCCCGGCGTCGCGTCCACGCGAAGACGGTCACCAGCGCACTCACCGCCACGGCGTGATAGGGTGACTTCGCGTCTTGACGCTCGCATGACCCCGCAGGTCTACAAACTCGTCGGGATCGCGCTGTACCTCGGGGTGCTGCTGTACATCGGGGTCCTCGCCTCCCGCCGAATGAACAACGTCCGCGACTACTTCGCGGGCGGCAAGCAGATAGGATTTTGGGCGGTCGCGTTCTCGGCCCGAGCAACGGGCGAGTCGGCATGGCTGCTGCTCGGTCTCACGGGCATGGGCGCCACCGTCGGCGTGCAGGCCATGTGGGTCGTCATCGGCGAGGTCTTGGGCGTCGGCGCGGCGTGGCTGCTGATGAGCCGCCGCTTCAAGCGACTGACCGATCGCTACGACTCATTGACCCTACCCGACTACCTCGAGTCACGATTCCGCGACCACGGCCATGTGCTGCGCCTGGTGTCGGCCGCAACCTTGGTGGTGTTCGTCACCATCTACGTCAGCGCCCAGATCGATGCCACGGGCAAGGCCTTCGAGAGCTTCCTGGCCTGGGACTACTACGTGGGCGTCGCCGTCGGCTTCGTGGTGGTGATGGTCTACATCGTCAGCGGTGGCTTCGTGGCCGTGGTGTGGTCCGACGTGTTTCAAGGCGCGCTGATGGGACTGGGGCTGGTCGCGCTCCCCATCGTGGGCCTCGCGGTGGCCGGCGGCATCACCCTGGTCGTCGAAGGCCTTCGCGCCCAAGACCCGAGCCTGCTGCAGTGGTCGTTAGGCGAGGGCACCGAGATCTTGGCCACGCTGGCGCTGCTGCTGATCGGGCTGGGGTTCTTGGGCTCGCCGCAGATCTTCGTCCGCTTCATCGCGCTGCGGTCCGAGGACGAGATCGGACGCGGCGCCGCGGTGGCCATCGTGTGGACCCTGCTGGCCGACACCGGAGCCGTCGTGACCGGCCTGGTCGGGCGACACCTACTGATGGGCCCGGGCGACCCGGTCGCCACGCTGGGCTCCGGTGGCGAGGGCGTGCTGCCGAGCCTCGTCGAGTTCGTCATGCCAGCCTTCCTCGTAGGCCTGTTCATCGCCGTCGTCCTGTCGGCGATCATGTCCACCGTGGACTCCCTGCTGGTGGTGGCCTCGAGCGCGGTGGTCCGCGACTGGTTTCAGAAGGTCCGTGCCCCCGACACCCCCGACGACGCCCTCGTCCGCCACAGTCGCATCGCCACCTTCGCGCTGGCATGCGTGGCGCTGACGCTCGCGATGACCGTCGCACTGCTGACTCCCGATCGCTCCATCTTCTGGTTCGTGATCTTCGGTTGGTCGGGTATCGCCGCCACGTTCTGCCCCACCGTGATCCTGTCACTGGTGTGGTCGGGAATGACGGGACGCGGCGCGCTGGTGGCGATGGTCACCGGGTTCGCAGGCGTGCCCATCTTCAAGTTCCTGGCCCCCGCGCTGTCGGGCGAGACGGGTGATGCCTTCGCCAAGCTCAGCGAGCTTCCGCCCGCGTTTGCGATGTCGATGCTCGCAGGCATCGTGGTGAGTCTGCTCGATCGCCGCGGCCGCGCGCGCCTCGAAGAGACCGCGCAGGAGCTGCGCGACGCAGCACGCTAGCCGGTCTCCTCGAGACGACGTGCTGGCCGCGGGGGCTACTGCTCGAGCAGCTCGCGCCAGGTCCGACCGTTGGGATCGACTCGACCGTCGGGGTTGCTGAGAAAGCGACCTTGGAATTTTCGGATGGCCGCGATCGTCTTGGACCCCGCGATGCCATCGATCGCGCCAGGGTTCACCCCGGCATCGGCGAGCAGGTGCTGCACCGCCTTCACGTCGTCGGAATCATTGCGGCCTCCCGCGCCGACGGAGCCGGCGAGCACCTCCACGGGTGCATCGTCCACACTCCACAGCATCACCGTCGATGCCTTGTGGAAGTAGCCGTTGTGGCGACACTTGGTGCCGTTCCACAGATCGACGTGTCCGGTGGCGTCGGCCCACCCCCGCACGTCGAAGATGATCACGCCCTGGCGTCCCTTGAACTCGGACGGAATCGGGCCGCCTCCGGGATCGGGATACGTGTGCTCCAGATCGGGCCGGCCGTACTTGCGCTTCATGTAGCGGGTGAACTCGCGGACCCGCAGCGCGTAGTGGAGCCCATCCCCGCCACGGATCGTGGTGATCTCATCGGACGAGCTGCGCGGGATCCGGTTGCCCGAGTAGTTGAAGGCCCGGCTGAGGCGAAGCACGCACGTGTTGTCGATGAGCGCGGATACGGCCCGACCCCCAATGGTGTGCTTGGCCTCCTCGGCCGTGCCACCGGGGTTCGGGTACGCGTCCCACATCTTGTCGAAGTCGTTGAGCCGAGCCATCGCACCCGCGACGATAGCGAACCAACCCCCTCGGCGCGGAAATCCACGTCAGGAAGCCCGCGGGCCGATCACCACTTCGCACGGCGTTTGGCACCTTCGATCTATCAGGGGGTCACCCACAGACAGTGTTCTTGCGAGTGCTGCGCACGTTCGGGCGCGACCGCGGATGAGGCGCCGGGCGATCGCCACGGGACCACGTTCTTGCGCTTTGGCGTGCCTCAGACCGTTGCAGCGGTGGAACTCAGCGCACTTGGGCCGGACACTGGCGGCAGACTTCGCAGTCCCCAAAGCTGATGTGGTGTCGGAGGGTTCCCCTCCTGCTCCTACCCCCAACCTCGTACGAAGTCTTGCTCGCGCGTTTGCGCCAAAGCCCATGGCCTCAGCCCGGCTTCCCAATGATGGCACCTGGCCCGACGACGTCTCCATGATGGAGACGACGGCGGCAGGCGATAGTGGCATCCATCGCCCCGCCGTGGTCGCCCTTCCCGAGATTGGCGATCACCTGGGTCCCTACATCGTGGAGGGCATGCTCGGAGCGGGTGCGATGGGCATCGTCTACCGCGCTTTCGATCCCGATCGTCGAGAGCCCGTGGCGGTGAAGCTGCTGCACCGTTGGCGATCCGACCCCGATGGCACCCCCGCCGAGGATGCCTGGCTCCGCAACGAGGCCGGCGCGCTGGCGCGGCTGAGCCACCCCAACGTGGTGGCCGTGCTGGGCGTGGGCACGTTCGACGACCGCCCATTCCTCGCGATGGAGCTGGTCGAGGGCAACACCCTGGCCCACTGGCGCAAGGCCGCACGGCGCCCCTGGTGGGAGCTGGTGCCGCTCATCCGTGATGCCGCTCGGGGCCTGGCCGCCGTGCATGCCAGTGGTTTGGTCCACGGTGACTTCAAGCCCGACAACGTGATGGTGGGCCCCGACCGACGTGTCCGCGTGATGGACTTCGGCCTCGCCCGGCCCGCACTGGCGGCCGAGAGCAACTTTGGCCGTGTGCAGGTCGAGCGCAACGGCGTCTCCCGGCATCGCCCCATCGGCACCCCCGCCTATATGGCCCCCGAGCAGCTGGCGGGACGCAGAGCCGAGGCGCGCTCCGATCAATTCGCGTGCTGCGTGACCCTGTACGAGGCGCTGTACGACGTCCGCCCGTTTCCAGGGCATACCCCCGCCGAGCTTGCCTACCACGTGATGCGTGGTGAACGACGGCCGCGACCGGTGGGACACTCCGTGCCCGATTGGTTGGACCAGACCGTCAACCGTGGGCTCGCGCTGGTTCGTGCCGCTCGCTGGCCTTCGATGCACGCCTTCGCCGATGCGCTCGAGCTCGGCTTGCGTGAGCACGGCCTCGGGTCCGCCTCCACCGCCTGAGCGCGACGACCCGCCAGCGATGCAGGGCCATGCATGCACCCTGCAGCGGTGCTCGTGCGTCACGGGTCACGCGCGCCTGGCTCCCCATTTCCGCTGGTGCCGCACTCGCTCACGTCGTGAGCGGTGGGCCTCTCCGGCCCGGACGTCTTGCGATCTCGCCCCGCGACAGCGAGCGCGCCGGGAACTTCGGTCGACCCCCGGTGTCGTGGGTAT
>JAHZJA010000141.1 GCA_022601155.1 Deltaproteobacteria bacterium
TCCGCTCCAGGCGGAGGCCCTCAGCATTGTTACCGCGACGACTCCTCGCGCGCCGCTCGAGGCTCGGGGTTCGGCGTCGACGGCGTGGCGCAGACTCGTTGCGGGCTGTGCCCTGACACTGGCGATGGGCGCTTGTGACACCGCAGAGCCCGCGGCCAGCGAAGGGGAGTTTCGTGCAGGGGCGCGTGACTGGGGCAGCGAAGCCAGCCTGCGGGACGTGATCGACAAGCCATTTTCGCTACCCGACGTCAGCAGCTGTCAGGTCGCTGACGACGCGCTGGGCATCACCTGCTGGTACGAAAAGAACGTCGAACGCGGCAGCTTCCAAGGCAAACCCCGCAGCAACGGGCGGGCGGTCGACATCGACTATGCGGTGTTTCGTGCGGAACGAGAGCGAGCCAAGATCGTCATCGTCACCGGGCGAACCGAGAGCTACTTGAAGTACGCGGAGTTCGCGTACGACATGATGGAGCGCAATGGCGATCTGCGGTATTCGCTGTACATCATCGATCATCGCGGCCAGGGGTACTCCGACCGGTTGCTCACCGCCGCCGACGTTCCCTCTGGCTCCGCCAGCCACGTCGGGGATCGGGGGTTCGTCGACGAGTTCGACGACTACGTTGCCGATCTGGACACGTTCGTTCGAGTCGAGGTGCGCCCGAACGACTGCACCAAGACGTTCGGTCTCGCCCACTCCATGGGGGGCGGCATCATGACCCGCTATCTGCAGCAGCACTACCAGGACGACGCCTTCGACGGCGTCATACTCACCTCGCCGATGCATGGTATCGCGTCGCTCGATGACGCGGGGTGGGGGACGGAGACCGCCTCGCTGGCCCTCTTGAGGGGGCTCGTCACGACCGGCCAGGGCTGGAGGTACGTCCCCGGGGGCCAGCCCTTCGACCCCAACGATGGCTTCGACATCGACGACAATACCGTCACCCACAGCCTCGACCGACACCGGTTCGTCAACTGGCTCTTTCGATCTGAGCCCGTGGTCCAGCTCGGCAGTCCAACCGCGCGATGGGTGGTCAAGTCCCACGATGCGACCACGTTGATGCAAGACGCCAACCAGAGCCCGAGCGCGCTCGACCTACCCATCCTCCTGCTGCAGGCCAGCGACGAGATGATCGTGTCCAACAACTCGCAGGCCAAGGTGTGTGGCAACCTCGCCAATTGCACGCTGGAGCAGGTCAGCGGCGCACGGCATGAGCCGATCTTCGAGGTCGACGCCGTGCGCGACAAGTACCTCGACCGTATCGTGGCGTTCTTCGAAGGACATCTGGGGTAGAGCACCCCACCCCCGGCGACTCGGGCTGGCTCCGCGTCGCCGTCCGGGCACACAGGCGGGGCACTCGGCAAGGACCACGGTGTCCACTCCGATACGTATTCACGGCCGAAGCCCGCCCCGTCTCGTTGACGGAAGCGGGCCTCGACAGCGGGCAGTCGCGCGCCTAGGGTGGCGAGCCAGGCAGCGGCGGCAGTGCCGGGAATGGGATCCCGCCAGGGCCCCCGGGGATGCCCGAGTAGGGCCCGTCGGGATCACCCGGGTGCGGCCCGGGGTTGGGGTCCTCGAAGGGGTAGACCGCAGGCGAGCCCCCTCCGCTCGGAGCTCCGCCACAGCAAGCCGAGGCGACGTCGCTGGCGCCGTCGCAGTTGACCAGCGCGCAGATGGGCGGGAACGACAACGAGGGCGCTCCGCAGCCAACCCCCGCGTCGAAGAACATGGTCCCGCCCTCTCGCGCCTCGCAGTAGTCCTCCGCGAATGCGCACCTGTCGATCGGCGCAGGGGTGTCGCCGGCGACACACTCCTGGAACCGCGACATGCGAGCGTCCGAGAACCCGCATCCGCTGTTGCACTGACTGCTGTTGGGATCGCAGCTCCGCGACACCCGGGTCAATCCCAGCATGTCGGTGATGTCGTGATGGAAGGGGTTGAGGTCATCGATCGACGGCGCCTGGCCTTGATCGGACAGGTGGTGCAGCACCATGTGCGTGGCCTCGTGCAGCATCCCGCGGATCATGTACTCCTCGGCGAGCGTCTCCGGCGGCAGGATGCCGTCGTCGAGGGCGGCGAGGTCCTCGTTGAACACTTCGGTGTTGACCTCGAGGTTGACGTCGTCGATGCGGCCGGCGTCGTCCAGGTGGGTCCGAGTCTGCAGCGGGGTCGGGTTACCGTGGCTACCCATCGATCGCGTCGGTGACAGGGGGTTGTTCGCGACCCAGCTCATGGCACCGACGACCTGTTCACGGGTGGCCCCGGTCTTGGACATGATCACCGAGATGTAGTGCTCGCGGTCGTAGCCATGTCCCGCGGCGGCGCCGGTACCCGACAGCAGCCACTGACGCGCCGAGTTCTTGGCGTCGGCCAGAGCCTCGGGAGTCGCCTCGGGGGGCTCTTCGTCGGGCAGGGGAGGCTCTTCCTCCTCGGTGCCACCATCTGTGGGGGGATCCTGCAGCAGACACCGCGGATCGAAGTCGAGGTCGGAGGCGACCAGCTCGGTCGTCGGCGTCGAGGAGCCGAAGCTCTCGAGGGTGCAGCTCATGATGCGATCGAGCTCGGGATCCAACGGATGGAACCGTCCGCCGTGGCCCCGCAGCTCGGGGCCGAGGCAGGCCGTGGGTCCTCCAGCACCACCACCACTACTTCCGCCCGAGCCACAGCCGTTGACCGTTTCGAGGTCCGACCGGGTGGTGCCGAAGTGGGTGAAGCTCGAGCCAAGGTCACCCGGCGACAGATCGAGACCGAGGTCGTTGGGCAGCGCGGCCAGCTCCGCCGCGTACTCGCACGTTCGCTGTGACTTGCACGTGAGGTTGAAGCGGTTGAGCTCGATCAGCGCGCAGTCACCCTCACCGAGCCGGCGCATGTCGACCATCGCGTCGAGCAGGAGCTCGGGGTACAGACTCGACCGACGCAACCGCTCGCGCGCGGTGAGATCGGGGAGCCACGCGCCCTGGGTGTCCAGCGACAACAGCCGGCCCGAGGCGGTGGCCCGGGTGGCGCTCTTGTACAGCTGGCACCGAATCGTGCCGCACGAGGTCGAGTCCTCCACGAAGAAGGCCGCGAAGTCGGCTCCAGGGGCGGGCAGCTCGGGGAGGATCACCGTGCCCGCCTCGATGCGGGCTTGGAGCATGCGCCACCCCTGTGGCGTCGCGAAGTGCTTGACCCCGTCGAACAGCAACAGCTCGACCGGCAGCGCCAGATCCCACACCAGCTCGGCGAGCATGGGCTGGCCACGGTCGAGCAGGTCCTGCATGGTGGTCGCGACCGCCTCGACGTAGGCGGCCTCGAGACCCGCCAGCTCGGGCTGCGACAGGCAGCGCATGCCCTCGACCACCCCCGTCAGCGCAGGAAGAGCGGTCCAGACGCGCTCGTCCTCGTCGTGTTCGAGTGCCGCGTCGAAGTATCGCGCGACGTATGAGCCCTCGGCTCGCAACACGCCGTCTTCATCGCTGCGGTCGTGAAGGACCCCGTTGTGACACACGCCGCGCGACGACGCGGCGACGGCAACAGCGGGGGCGTAGAGCGCAGTCCGGGCCGCAACCACCTGGCCGAGCGCCGCGTGCCATCGCCGTTGATCGGCGGTCCACACGATGGAGTCCTCGGCCGGTATCGCGTCCAGGATGGCGCTGGCTTCGGTCTGCACCGCGTTCGCCAGCGTCGTCATGCGGGCCTCGGCCCAGCTACGATCGATCGAGCCGGGGGCGATTGCAGGCCAGGGTTCGTTGCCCGGCAGAGCCTCGATGGGTAGCGCGGGGTCGCTCGGCGTGGGGCTGGCCGCGGGGGCCAACGAGGGGAATCGATCGGGCAAAGCCGCGGCCAGCTCGGGGGACACGGGCAGCACCTGGGCGATGAGGTCGTCGATCTCCCGCGCGCGCCACCGCGCCTGCCGCACCGCGAAGTCGCTTCGCAGCATGCTCAGCCGCCACGCCGCATCCCGCATCCGATCGACGCGGTCGCGCGATGCGAACAGCTCCACCAGCCCCGAGGAGTCGATGGTGATGAGGTCGTTGCGGCCGTCGCCGGTCACGTCGGCCGACCAGCAGCGCTCACCGGGATCACAGGGCATGTCGACGAAGGTGATGAGGCCCGTGAAGCCGCTGAACGAAGACGGCCAGATGTCGATCTGCTGCACGCGTGCCGCGTCGATGCACTGCAGCTGGTGGTCGGAGCAGCAGTCGCCGTACTGGACGCATGCCTCGTCGCACCAGCACCCGTTGGCCTGACCTCCGCAGCTGCCCTCGCAGGTCTGTCCTTGCTGACAGACCGACGCGTGGTCGGAGCAGCAGTCGCCGTACTGGACACACGCCTCGTCGCACCAGCACGCGCCCGCGAAGCCCCCACACTGACCCGAGCACGAGTTGTCGTCGCCCGCACCCGCGTCGGGGTAGGTGGCGATGACGTCGGCCGCGAAGTCACCGTTGAAGTCGCCCAGCTCGCACACCGCCCCTGCGGGGCAGGCGGCAAGCCCCTGGATGTCGCCCCCCCACGGGAGTGGATCGGTGAAGCCCTTGTCGGTCGCCAGGGAGACCCGGGTGGACGGTGAGTCCGGGTTGCGATCGAACTCGACCAGATCGACCCGTCCGTCGGCATTCACGTCCCCCAGTCGGCACAGCGCGTCGGGGGTCTGGCACATGCCCGCCATCACCTCGATGGCCTGCGCGCCCGGGCCGACGCCTCCGGGGTAGACCATCACCTTGCCCTTTTGGTCGCTGGAGCCTCGGAAGGCGACCAGCTCGGCGATGCCATCTCCGTCGAGATCGCCCGCGGTACAAACCGAGCCCGGTGTGCACAGGTCGGTCCCCCACAGCTCGGGGGCCTTGAAGCCATCGGGCGTCGAGCTGAGCACCCACAGCTCCACCTTGGGTGCGTTGAGGTAGCGAATGAGGTCGGGCCGGCCATCGCCGGTCACGTCCGTCATCATGCAGCCGTCCCCCTGCAGGCAGAAATCGCTCGCCAGCGTCTGCATCGGCCCGAAGTTCCAGCCGTTGGAGTACGCCACGCTGACCGTGCCTGGGCTGCTGAACACCCCAAAGTGATCGAAGCGCACCAGGTCGTCCTTGCCGTCGGCGTCGACGTCGACCGTGTTGCACCCGGTGCCCCAGGGGCACACCGCGTTGCTGTAGTTGGGTACGGTGCCGAAAGTGCGCGCGCCCAGGTCGTCCTCGACCGGGCGGGGGGCGTCGCGAAGCACGTGCTCACCGTCGCTCCCGTCCTCGTCGGGCCCCCCCTGCTCGTTGCACCCCACCACCAGACACAAGGCCGCAAGTTGCGCGGCGCTGCTCCACTCGATTCGTCGCATGGACTGTCCTCCCCGAAAGCTGTCGGGGTCGGTAGGTGCACCGCGCCACCAAACGTTCCCATCCGCTGGTGTTCAGGGCCGAGCGGGGAGCTGGGGGCCGTTACTGGACCTCGAAGGCCCCGGTGTCGCACGACACGTTCACCGGTCGGCCCAGACTGCGCTGGTCACTGCCGTCGCCGACGCGGTGTTGCCCGAGACGGTGTCGTTGCTCAGCGTCACGTCGGCGGTACCTCCCATGGCCATGTACAAGCGGCCGCCCGTGGTCGCGTCGTTGCCCGCGATCACGCTTCGCGTGATGCTCAGCGCGGATCCCGGGTTGGCCACCAGATGCACCCCACCGCCACTTTGTGCCGCATCGTTGCCGATGCGTTCTCATTGTCAGGGCGCGCGCTTGAACGACACCGTAATCGCCGTGGGACTGCCCCCGGCCGACTGGGCGTCGATCGAGTCGAGCCGCACGAGCCAGCCCGGGATGCGCTCGTCGACGTACGCCTTGGACGTGTCATCCCACCGTTGGCCCGCAAGCTCGAGCCACGCGTGATCGATCTTCATCGACTCGACCCGCCAGCCGACCTGGGCCCGTTGTACGGGCTCGCCGTCCAACTCCACCAAGACGCTCATGCCGATGAGTGGGGCGCGAGTCTTGTGGAACGTCTCGGTCATGCGAGCCGTCAGAGTCGTTCCCGGCACTTGCACCGCGGTGTCTCCCGAGAGCCGGATGGCCTCGATCGCGCCAGCGTCGGTGTTGGTCGGCGGCATGGTCTCGGCCTCGGTAGGCGCGGGCTGTGCCTCGCCGGGTGGCGCCTGATCGTCGGGGGGTTTGGGCGTTGGTTGTGCTGCTGGCTCGGCGCTCGGCGTGGGGGAGGTTCCGCCCGTGGTTGGGCCGCAGGCGGTCGCGAACACGAGCAGCGGGAGTACCGTACGAGCGAAAGGAAGTGCGGTGAGCATGGCGGGCGCTTCCTTGGCTGTATGACGGCGGCTGCGATGGCGCAAGGGCCACCGGGGGCTCACCCCTGGCGTTGGCTGTGGTCGTGCACCCCAACTCGCCCCGCGGTCGCACGGGCCAGCGGCGGCCCGCGGGGATGGGCGCGGCACGGGAGCGAAGCGAACACGACGGCCTGGATCGCATCGTCCGGCTCCACCGGACACGGGGAGGCGGCGACGTCCTCCCGTGAGGCTGGTGTGAGGGGAACGTCGAGGCGTACGGCTCCCACTACATCCAAAATCGACGACATGCGCCGTGAACCGGACCCCGTCGTCTCAGCCCGGCTCAGCCTCCACGCTCTCCCCAATCCGGGCCGCGAGCATCGCCTGCCCCCGCTGCAGTCGCGACTGCGCGATCGTATGCGGTACATCGAGCACGACAGCGATCTCCGCGCTGTTCATGCCCTCCCACTGGTGGAGCTCCACGGCGACCTGCAGCTCCACGGGAAGAGTGCGCAGGGCGAGCAACAGTCGCCGCTGCCTCGCGTTTTCCTCGAGCATGTTGCTGGGGGCGGGGACGATGTCTTGCATCGACCGCGAGCCCAGCTGTTGTTCTTCGATGCGATGCGTGCGACGAAGGTAGTGCTTGAACACGGTGTAGGCTCTCCTGGACAGATGGGCTCGAAACTCGGCGGGAGTCTGCAATCGCCCGGTGCTGTTGATACTGGCGGCGCGTGTCCGGTGTACGAGCTCTGCACAGCCACGCCCGAGCTTGTTGCCAAAGAAACGGGAGAGGAACTCGGTGTGGCGGTCGTGGAGTCGCTGGCATGCGACTTGGTCGCCATGACCCCATGCCTCGAGCAAGTCCGCATCGCTGATGATCGGATTCGGCATGGGCACCATCGACA
>JAHZJA010000142.1 GCA_022601155.1 Deltaproteobacteria bacterium
CCCGAGCCACCGTGCGGCGGCAGCGAGGGCTCGGCCGGTCATCGCATCGCCGAGTTCGTCCATGGACACCCCAAGGATGTACGCGACGGGCGGCCAACGGTCACTTCAGAGCGCGGTGGCCACGGTTGGAGGGGCTGGCCTGCGAACGTCGGGGAGGTCTCGACGCAGCGAGCGAGAGGCTGGCGAGCCCAGACACTCGTTGGCCTCGCGCGCTCGGGAGGGCGCTGGGATCGACGTGGTCCGCACGACTGTCGCGCCAACGTCCGCCGAGCGGCCGGGGTTCACAGGCGTGCGCGAAGAAGTCGAGGCGGTCGGCTCGTCGACGCTGAGAAGCGAGCCGCGTTGGTGGTGACCGACCGTGCGGGGAGGGGTCGAGACAGTTCGGCTCGTCGACGCCGGGAAGCGGGCCGCGCGGGTGGCGACCGGCCGCGCGGGGAGGGGTCGAGACGGTTCGGCTCGTCGACGCCGGGAAGCGGTCCGCGCGGGTGGTGACCGGCCGCGCGGGAGGGGTCGAGGCGGTTCGGCTGGTCGACGCCGAGAAGCGGGCCGCGCGGGTGGTCACCGACAGTGCGCCGGAGTCGAGGCGGTCGCAGTGCCGAACGACCCCGAGGCAACTACGAGTCCGTGGCTACGGGAGTGCTGGTCGCGAAGGGATCCACCGTACGCCGAACCGGAGCACCAGCGGAGATCGTGTTCGCACCAACGTCGGTGATCGAGATGTCGTCGGTCACGACGGTGATCGCGGCGTCGAGCGCGGTGTCCGGGCTCGATCCGCCCGAGAACGGGTCGATGGTGGTCATCGCGGTGAGGCCGGCGACGGGCAAGAACCCGGGCGGCAAGATCGGCCGCAGGTGCTCGACCTCGAGCTCACCCACGGGAAGGAATCCGGCCGGGAGCTCGAGGGGCGAGGTGATCGGATCGATGGAGTCCGTACCGACCTCGATGGCCCCCGGTACGGCCAGCGGTGATGCGAGGCCCGGCGGGGTGATGACGGTGGCGATGGGCGCGGGCGCGTCGGCCAGCGAGGGGGCCCCGTCGTCGATCGGCCGCTCGTGCGACGTGATGCGAGCGGTCGGTGCCGCCGCGGGCTCGTCGTCGAAGATGATGAGGTCGTCCTCTTCCTCGGGCGGGGTGTCCCACGCATCGTCGTCGAAGGTGATGGGGGCCATCGCCGCCATCACGGGCTCGTCGATCGACGCCGCGGTGGCCGAAGTGGGCTGCGTGATCGTGGACGAGATCGGTGCCGCCGCGAGGCTGGCCGCGGGGAGCGGCGCGAGCGAGGCATCGATGGTGGCGTGCTCGAGCACGGCGCCACCGACCATGGTCAGCGCGAACGCGGCCACGGCGGTCGTTGCTGCCGCGCGCCACCCTCGGTCGGCTTGGGCCTGGCGCTCGACGAGCGTGGGATGAGACAGCCGGGGCAGGGCGCTGAGCGGGCGACGACGCGGAGTCCGGACTCCGGCCAGACGCTCGATCTCCTGGACCATGCTGCGGTGGTCATCGACGCCGAGAATGTGGAGGTCGGCATCGGGCTCGGGGCTGAACGCGGTCCGCAGCTTGGCCGCCAAGGTGCGGTCGACCGTGCCCGGAATGCACAGCACCCGGAGCGAAGGTCGGCCCACGGGTGCCTTTTGGACCCAAGGCCGGGCCTCGGAACCGAACTCGACGTCCACCTCCCAGCCGCGTTCCCGCAGTGCGTCTTCGACGCAGCAAGCAATGAGGCGAAGATCCTCCGAACACAGCAAGATCAAGCGCTTGCGGTCGTTCGAGGGGATCGACGAGAAGGTCATGGTTTCGGCTGCGTGTGCCACCTTGTCCTACCTTTTTCATGGATCGGAGGTGGGTCCAAAGAACCGGCCGATTCGGTTCGAGCATGGCGTGGCCTGTCGCCAGCAATTTCCGTCGTGGCGATGACGGCGTCCGTCGGTAGGCCCGCCCAGCAGGACAGCGGGTGGTGGTCGAGACCGAGCGGGGGCGGTCCCGAGCCTGTGGCGCGCGACCCGATCAACCGCAGTCGTACGACGGCTCGAGCATGTCCCCGCCGCTGTCGATGGTGCCGACGCGGGTGCCCGTCCAGGGGAGGGTCTGTACCAGCGTTCGGTTCATCTTCGGGTAGCGATGCTCGATACGAGTGGGGCGTCCGTCTTCGACCACCGCCGTCATGATGACGGTGTCGCCATCGCGAACCTCGAAGCCATCGTCTGTGGCCGCGTACCGACGCGACGAGCTATGGACGTGCTCGAGCTGTTCGCTGTCCCAGTCATAGGTATCGGGGGCGGTGGGGCCGTCTTGGAACGAGGTCATCCGCCCCTGGTCGTCGTAGGTGTAGACCAGCTCGTAGAGCGAGTCGTCGTCGCCGCGGTGCACACGGGCAATCGAGGGGCAGCCGATGACCCCGGTGGCCGCCAGGTCCATCGGTACGATGCAGTGGTCGCGGGTCCCGTACTCGAAGTCGATGAACTGAAGCCCGCCGTCGTCGCGCAAGGTCATCTCGAAGCGACGTGGCCAGTCCGACCGGGGTACCGACGGCATGGCACCAGGCAGCAAAGCAACGGCTGTCGTGCTCGAGTCGTTGGCTGCACCCGAGAGCGCATCGCCGTTGCCCGACGACTCACTGGGGCCCTGGGTCGGCGCTGTCGTGGCAGGCTTTCCGCACGACAGCACCAGCAACGTCGCCACGGCGCCGAGGATCGAGCTCGAGCGGCCTACCACTGTGCCCTCTTCGATTGTCTGGACCAACAACACCCGTGGAGCGTGCCAGAGCTGCGAACCCAAGCGCCAGTGCGACCGCGGTTGGCTCCACGCCGACAGCCTCGACCCCAAGACCTCCTCGGGCACCGGAGCCGTCAGGGAAGCGTCTGGGCGGCGGCGTCGATGAACTTGTGCATGAACGTGACGTCGACCCAGCGCTCGAATTTGTAGCCGACCTGCCGCAAGATCCCAGCTTCGACGAAGCCGAGCTTGCGATGCAGCGCCATGCTGCCGGGATTGTCGCCGCCGAGCACGGCCAGCATCACCCGCACACCTCGCTGCGCGGCGTGGTCCAGCAACGCCTGGACCAAGCGGGTGCCCACGCCGTGGCCGTGGGCGTCGAAGTGCACGTAGACCGACAGCTCCTTGGTGGACGCGTAGCCCGGCCGTGCGTGGTAGGGGCTGTAGCAGGCGAAGCCTCGCGCTCGCCCGTCGTGTTCGTCGACCAGCAACGGATGCTCGTCGTCGAAGCGCTGAAACCAGGGCTGGCGGTCGCGCGCGGTGACCGGCTCCACGTCGAACGTCGCGGTGGTGCGCAACACGGCCTGGTTGTAGATCTCGACGATTGCGGGGAGGTCGTCCGCGATGGCGGCCCGGATCGGCATCGCGGACGAGCGTAGCGCGAATGGTCAGTGGTTGATCACCTGATAGCCCTCGAGCACATAGCGGGCGATGTCGATGTGGTCTTGGCCCTGCCCCACGATGGGGATGTCGGCGGCGGCCACGGCCTCGGTGGCGTCGAAGCGCTTGCAGCACATGTTGCAGGCCCTGACCCGGTGACGAATCGAGTCGAAGACCGGGCCGTAGTGCTTGTCGAACGGGTGGCTGTCCTCGGTGCGCTGGGTCAGCCGTGGCAGCCAGGTGACCGCCTTGCCCTCGAACACGACCTCGACCTCGGCTCCGCTGTCGACGAGGCGCTTGGCCAGCTGCAGCGCGTGGACCATGCGACCGTTGTCGGCCGGAGACTCTCCGGGGTTGAGGACCCCGACGATGACTTTATGCGTGGCGGATTCCATGTGGCCCCTTGGACGGGGGGCCGAACGGAATCCGCCAACGCGATGAAATCACTCGGCTACGTCGGCCTCGACCTTGGCGTCGGCCGGGGCTTCGTCGTTGGCATCGTTCTCGAACGAGAACGTCAGCTTCTCGGCCTCTTTGTCGAAGCCGACGTGGACGGTGCCGCCCCTTTCGAGCTTGCCGAACAGCAGCTCGTCGACCAGCTCTTCTTTGATCTTCTCGTCGATGAGCCGTGCCATGGGACGAGCGCCAAACAGCTTGTCGTAGCCCTTTTCGGCCACCCACTCGCGTGCCGCATCGGTGTAGGTGATACGGACCTCGCGATCGGCGAGCTGGAGCTCGAGCTCGCCGAGCATCTTGTCGGCCACCTTGCGAATGACGTCGGTGCCCAGGGCCGAGAACATCACCGTCTTGTCGAGGCGGTTGCGGAACTCGGGACTGAAGGTGCGCTCGAGTGCCTTGTTGGCGCTGGAGGGCTGGACCGAGTCTTGGCCAAAGCCCACCTTGCGCGCGGCAATATCCTGGGCCCCCGCGTTGGTCGTCATGATGATGATGACGTTGCGGAAGTCGGTCTTGCGCCCGGTGGTATCGGTGAGCGTGGCGGCGTCCATCACCTGCAGGAGCACCGCGAAGATGTCGGGGTGCGCCTTTTCGATCTCGTCGAGTACGACCACCGAGTGCGGCTGCTTGGAGACCGCGTCGGTGAGCAAGCCGCCCTGGTCGAAGCCCACGTAGCCCGGAGGGGCGCCGATGAGCCGACTGACGCTGTGCTTCTCCATGTACTCGGACATGTCGTAGCGCAGGAACGGAACCCCCAGGATGCGCGCCAGCTGCTTGGCGAGCTCGGTCTTGCCGACCCCGGTCGGGCCCGCAAACAGGAACGAGCCAATCGGCTTGTCGGCGCGACCCAGGCCCGCCCGCGCCCGCTTGATGGCGTGGGTGACCGTCTGGACCGCTTCGTCCTGGCCGTACAGCACCTCGCGGAGGCCTTCGCTCAGCCGTCCGAGCACCCGCTTGTCGTCGCTGCTGACCGACTTGGGCGGGATCCGGGCCATGCGAGCGATGACCTCTTCCACCTCGGGGACATCGATGACGATCGGCTCGGACTCGGGCTCTTCATCGGTCTTGGCCTCGTCGGTGTCGGCCTTGCTGCCCTCGTCGAGGGTCTCGTCGTCCTCATCGTCGTCGGTGTTGCCCTTGGCCTTGGGCTCGTCGGGCAGGGCGTCGGCCACCGAGGGGGTGGGGAGCTTGCGTGGCACATCGATGCGCGCGGCCGCTCCCACTTCGTCCATCACGTCGATGGCGCTGTCGGGGAGGTGACGGTCGCGTAGATACTTGTGCGCCAGCTCGACCGCCGACTGCAGCGACTCGGGCGTGTACACGACCAAGTGGTGGGCCTGATACACCTCGGCCAACCCCTGCAAGATGAGCAGTGCTTCGTCCTTGCTGGGCTCGAGGATCTCGATCTTCTGAAAGCGTCGGGCCAGGGCCGCGTCGCGTTCGAAGGAGGACTTGAACTCCTTGTAGGTGGTGGAGCCGATGCAGCGCAGGGCCCCCGAGGACAGCGATGGTTTGAGCATGTTGCTCGCGTCCATCGATCCGCCCGAGGTGGCGCCCGCCCCCACCACCGTGTGGATCTCGTCGATGAACAGGATGGCGTCGGGATCGGCCTCGATCGCGGAGATCACCGCCTTGAGCCGCTCCTCGAACTGACCGCGGAACTTGGTGCCCGCCAGCAGCGAGCCCATGTCGAGCGCGTAGATGTGGGCGTCTTCCATGACCCGAGGCACCTGGCCCTCGTGGATCCGCAGGGCGAGGCCCTCGACCACGGCGGTCTTGCCCACCCCGGGCTCACCCACGAGCACCGGGTTGTTCTTGCGACGTCGGCACAGCACCTGGACGACGCGACGGACTTCGTTGTGGCGACCGATGAGCGGCTCGATGCGGCCAGCCTCGGCCTTGGCCTTGAGGTCGACGGCATAGGCTGCCAGCGGATCCTCGGCCACGTC
Organism: Deltaproteobacteria bacterium; assembly: GCA_022601155.1. Lineage (GTDB taxonomy): Bacteria > Myxococcota_A > Polyangia > Nannocystales > Nannocystaceae > Paraliomyxa. The sequence continues at coordinate 5,778 of JAHZJA010000142.1, forward strand.
GCCGCCATCGGCGTCGGGCTGCTGCGGCGTGCGACCGCCCGGAGCCGGCCCGGAGCCGGCACCTCCACCAACGCCCAGGTTGTTGCGACGGTTGCGGCCGGGGACGCCCTTGCCGATGCCGTGGGAGATGTACAGGGTGACGTCGCGGCGGGTGATGCCGTGGCTCTGGAGGATGAAGGCCGCGTTGGACTCGGGCTCGGCGAAGATCGCCACCACCAAGTTGGCGCCCGTCACCTCGCGCTTGCCTGCGCCCTGCACATGGAGGACGGCCCGCTGCAGGACTCGACCCACCCCGATCGTCTGATGGGTGGTGAGCTCCTCGTCCTCGGGGACGGCATCCATGTTCTCTTCGAGGAACTCCTCGATGTCGGTGCGCACGGCATCGACGTCGGCACCACAGCCCGACAGCACCTTGACGGCACTGTCGTCGTCGAGCAGCGCCAGCAGCAGGTGCTCGAGCGTCAGGTACTCGTGGCGGCGCCGCTGGGTGTCCTCGATCGCGTTATTGATCGTCAGCTTGAGCTCTTCACTCAGCATCTTCGCTGTCGTCCTCCGGCTCCATCGAGGCCATCAAAGGGTGGTCGTTCTTGCGGGCGAGCAGGTGAACCTGCGCGACCTTGGTCTCGGCGATTTCGTGGGTATAGATCCCCGCGACGCCAGAGCCGTGGTTGTGGACGTGGAGCATGATCCGAGTGGATTCGGACTCATTGCGGTGGAAGACCGTCTCGAGTAGACGGACCACGAAGTCCATCGGGGTGTAGTCGTCGTTGTGGAGCACCACGCGGAACATGCGCGGCCGCTTCACCTTCTTTTCTTGGCGCTCTTGGAGCGCAACCCCGCTCTCGCCCTCTTCTTTGCGCTTCTCGGTCACGTCGTTTAGCCGTTGCCCTTGGGCGCGAGTCTAGCAGGGCAGCTTGTCGATGCCTCCCGCCCGAACGGGTAGGCGGCCCCGTCCGAGACCACGCAGCCGTCGGGGGTTTGCACCTCGCGCTACACGCAGTAGAAGCTCCAACGGTGCGTCTCGTCACTCGGATCGCCCTCGACCTCGCGAGCGTCGATCCCGCCGCCTGGGATGGTCTCGATCATGGACCGAGCCCGTTCACCGAATACGGTTTCCTGCGCTCGCTCGAGCGCTCGGACTCGGTAGGACC
>JAHZJA010000143.1 GCA_022601155.1 Deltaproteobacteria bacterium
ATCTTGTAGCGGTACCGACGTCCGTCGACGACGATGGGGCGGCTGCCGGTGCGTGGAAGTGTCATGACGGGATCAGGCTGTCGGTCAATCTCGGCAGGTGGAGCGGCTACCGTGCGTTGCGGAGTTCTTCCACCGTCTCGCCGAGCCCGAGTCGCTCGATCCATCGGCGGATCTGCTTGCGATCCTTGCCCATCCGTCGGGCGACCTCGGCGAGATTGCCCCCACTGTCCCGACACACAGCAGCAAGTTTATCGCGGAGCGCTGCGTCTTGTGGAGACTGTCGGGGCTGCGTGGCATCGGGGGGGGCTGCCGGTCGCGTGGGGGCGGCAACCGAGGGCAATACGATCTCCCGAATCGGGCGATCGCCGTGCAGCGCGGCTGCGGCCCGCACGGCATGGGCCATCGCCCGCGCGCCACCGGGCCACGGATGGGCCATCACATCGTCGAGCACACGCCCGCTGATCTTCGCGTGGGGGGCATCGGAGCGCAGCGCGTGGGCGAGGAACGCCCCAAAATCCTCCTTGCGGGCAATGACGGGCGGTAGCTCGATCACGGCCCCCGCGAGGCGCTGGTAGAGATCAGCCCGAAAGCGCTGCTCGGCCACCATGACGGCGAGGTCACGGTTGGTGGCGGCGATCAGTCGAACGTCGACGGGCTCCGCCGTCGTGGCTCCCACGGGGCGGATCGACCGTTGCTGTACGGCGCGCAGGAGCTTGGATTGGACCGGAAACGGCAGCTCTCCCACCTCGTCGAGGAACAATGTGCCGCCATCGGCCTGGGAAAACAGTCCGCGGTGATCGTCGTGGCTGCCGGAGAATGCACCCCGACGGTGGCCGAACAGCTCGCTCTCGACGAGCTCGGCGGGCAGGCCTCCGCAGTTGACCGGCACCAGTTGTTCCCTGCGGCCGAGCTCGGCGTGGATGGCCGCGGTGAGGAGTTCCTTGCCGGAGCCGGTGGGGCCCAGCAGTAGCATCGGGATATCGGCCTGGGCCACGGTCGCCGCCCTGCGGAATCGCTCTGCCAGCTGCGGGGCGAGGGCGACGAGCCCGGGCGGGTCGGTGTTGGACTCGAGATCCAGATCGCCACACCCCGCGGGAAACGTCTCGCGGAACACGAGCACCACGTTGCCCACGCGAATGATGTCGCCGTCGGACAGGGGCGCCGTGGGCTGGCCCTTCCCGTTGACGTGCGTTCCGTTCTTGGATTCGAGGTCCAACACCGTCCACTGACCGAAACGACGGGACAAGCGGCAGTGCGCGCGGGAGACCTTGTCGTCGGGAAGCTCGATTCGCGACGGCGTGCCGGGCACCCGCCGGCGGGTGGGGCCGTTGCCGATGAGGGTCTCGGTGGACGCATCGAGTTCGAAGCGAGCGCCTCTGGCGTGAAGCCGCTGGCCCTCGATACTCACGCAAATGTAGGCACCGCTGTGGTCCCGCTCCGCCTCGTCGAGCGCGGTGCTGGTCTGCGTCACCCGCGTTGTCACGTGCTCAATCCTAACCCGAGCCGACCCCCCCGGCAGGAGCGCTCGCGCGAACTGTGACCAACGTCGCACGATTGATGAAACACCCCCGATGATACGGAGCCTTACCCAATGTGCGCAGTGCCATGCTGCGGCTGGTACGTCTCGCTGTGGCTGCTATCGTCGTCATCGATGCCTGGCAGCGATGGGGCAGGCGGCCGTGAGTTGGGCACCCTCACCTCGACCCTGGAGATGGACGACACGGGGTCCGCGGGCAGCATGCCCACTTCGCCGGGCGCCGCTTCGAGGTCACCGACGCTGTCGCCCGGCGAGGTGATCGGTCGGTATCGGGTCACCGAGCTGGTGGGCGCCGGTGGCATGGGCGAGGTCTACGCCGCCGAAGACATGGATCTCGACCGTCCGGTCGCACTCAAGGTGCTCCGCGCCGAGACCAGGCACAGCGACGCCGCACAGCGGCTGCTACGAGAGGCCAAGGCGATGGCGCGGCTGAGCCATCCCAATGTGATGACGGTGTATGAGGTCGACTCTCGCAAGGGCTTGGACTTCATCGTGATGGAGTTCGTCCGGGGCCACGACCTGCGCGAGTGGGCGAAGCAGTCACCGTCTCCGACCGAGGTCGCGAAGGTGTTTCGAGGGGCGGGGCTCGGGGTGGCGGCGGCCCACGCTGCGGGGCTCATCCATCGCGACCTCAAGCCGGCCAACATCCTCAAGGCCGATGACGGTCGGATCCTGGTCGCCGACTTCGGCGTGGTTCGGCTCCACGCCCCCCAGACCTCTCCACCGCGCCGGGCGTCGGACGAGCGTGTCGGGCTGCCCGCCGCCGATCTCACGATGGCCGGAACGTTCGTCGGCACGCCCCCCTATGCCGCACCGGAGCAGTTTCGCGGCGAGGTCACCCCCAAGAGCGATCAGTACTCGCTATGCGCGTCGATGTACGCGGTGCTGTTTGGTCGACCCCCTCACGGGCGGGTGACGGCCGAGGTCGTCGAGGCCGCGAAACGAGGCCAACGCGCCACGCTTCCGCCGGGAGTGAAGGTCCCGCGTTGGCTGTGGAAGGTGGTGGCTCGTGGCTTGGAGCCCAACCCGGACGACCGTTTCCCCACCATGGAAGCGCTGGTCCTCGCGCTGCGGCGTCGGCCGGCCTGGCGAGCACAGCGGCTGGCAATCCTCGCGGCGTTGGCGAGTTCCGGCGCGGTGTGGGCGGTCAATGATGACGACGACACGGTGGCGTTCGACTGCACGCCCGGGGAGCGGCTCGAGCAGTGGGACCGCCGTCGCGCGACGCTGGAGCAGGCTTTCGTCACGGGGCTGACCGATGGTGGCGAGGAGCAGTTCGAGTCGTTCGCCACCGCGATGGACGAGTACGCGGACGGCTGGGCGGCGAGCTGGAGCGACGCATGCAAGGCGACCCGCGTGCAAGGCGTGCAGAGCGAGGCGGTCATGAATGCGAGGGTGGAGTGCCTGGTCGATCGTGCGCAGCGGGTGAACACGCTGCTCGACGCCGTCGCGACCGTCAACGACGACGTGGTGCGGTGGGCCCGGGGAGCCGTCTACGGCCTGCCGCCGGTCGAGCCCTGCAACCATGTGTCCGCCGAGCAGCTGCTTCCCGCTCCCGATGAGGCGGCCCGGGACTCGGTCGCGGCCGTCCGCAGCAGGCTCATCGCGATCGAAGCCAACCTGCCCACGGTGAGTCTGCCCCAGGCGATGGACGACACGGGGGCCTTGGTCGCCGAGGCCAGGAGGATCGGCTTCGCTCCCCTCGTTGCGGAGGCGCTGATGGTTCGGGGGCGGACGCTCACCCTCGCCGAACACCTGGTCGAGGCCCGCCGGGTATTCGAAGAAGCCCTGTTGGTCGCCGAGGAGGTGGGGCATGGACAAGTCCGCGCTCGCAGTGCGGTCGCGCTGGTTCAGCTCGACGCCGAGTTGTGGGATCGGGGCGAGCGCTTCGACCTGCGGTTGCGTCGTGCACGGCTGGCGGTGGAGCAATATCCCTACGAGAACCTCGCCATCGAGCTCGATGAGGGTGCAGCGGTGGCGCTCGAACAACAGGGCGATCTCGTGGCCGCGCGGGAGTTGCTGGAGGTCGTCGTTGCCCGAAGGAAGTCCTCGCAGATCGAGGACCCGGTCACGATAGCGAGGTCCGAACGACATCTGGGCATCGTCTCGAGCGATCTGGGGCAGCTCGACGATGCCATCGTCCGGTTTCGCTCTTCGTTCGACCGGGTATCGACAACCTACGCCGCAGACACCCGAGACTCCGTGGAGGCGCGGGATCTGCTGGCCGAGGCGCTGCGTGGTGTTGGTGCGTGGGACGAGGCGCGCGTACACACCACGGCGATCGAGTCCTTCCTCGACACCGACGGGGGGAAGGGCTTCGTGGGCGCGGTGTTCGAGCCGTGGCGGCAGCGTCTGGCGACCGATCGCGCAGCGACCAGCCCGGTGATGGTCGTCGATGGTCTCGGGCATGCGGTGCAGGGCGCCGAGGTCGTCGTGGCGCGTACGATCGTCGGCGACGGAATGTACGCGACCGCCGGGAGCTTGGTGTGGTGGGTTCATAGCGGTGCGAACCGAGCGACGACCGACGACACGGGCCGTGTCGAGGTCTCGCACCCCACCGATCCAGTCTGGGCCGTCGCGGAGCACAGCACTGGTCGCTCGTGGCCGGTGAAGATCGATGCCGCCACGGCACAGCCGCTGGTCCTTCCGCTGCGGCCGTGGGCTCGACTGCAGGGCAAGATCGAGGTCCCGGCTCGGGGAGTTCGTGCGGCCAAGGTCCACGTCTTTCCGCGTGACCTGGGGGCGGGTCGAGACATCGGTTTCTACGTCACCGTTGCCGCCGACGGAACGCTGGTCGTTCCGCGGCTGGCGGCCGGTCCCTATATCGTTGGCGTGGAGGTCGAGTGGGATGACGACAGCGAGCTCGTGCATCGCTTCGACATGACGATCGGACCGGATTCGGGGACGGACACTTCACTGGAAGTCGTGGTCCCCTCGACCCTGCTCGAGATTCGGCGGACTGCCGCCCCGACCGGAGCTGCTCCCGAGGCGAAGATCTTCGTCGTCTCCGGAACCATCGACGTCACTCGCCGAGACGCTCTGGATACCGCGGTCGTGGAGGCGGTGGCGAACGGCCCCATGGCGCTGGGGGACACGGTGGATGGGGCGCTGGATCTTCGCGGGTTGCCTCCGGGCCCCTACACCATGTGTGTGATCGCCAGGGCCCCAGGGCTGCGCCACCCACAGACCCGGCGCGCGATGGTGCTGCGTCAGGGTGAGCTGCCCGTGCAGTGCGATCCGATTCGCGTGGAGGCCACACCGGTTCGGATCAACGTCGAGGTCGTCCCGACGACGCTCGGCCTGCCTCCCTAGTCGTGCGAGTACCCCGAGGATCCCGGGACATATGGGGATGTCCCGGGACGTCCCGCCGGGCTCGCGGGGCCCCTCGTGCGGCCGAAGCTTGGCCTCCAAGTCATTGTCGGCACCGGGGAGCAGGGATGGCCTGTGGTTGGCATCGCGCTTGCTCAATGGGCCGGCATGAACCATTCGCAACGTCCCTGGCCTCTTGCTCTGTGCCTGGCCGTCGCTGCCTGCGGCGCGACGATCACCGGTTGCGAGATCACGACCTCGTCGGGAACCGATGACACTGGTTCCAGCTCCTCTGGGTCGGGCGATACCAGCGATCCGACGGGGGCAGTGGACTCGACCGGCACCGGCACGGTGGATGATCCGCCCCTCGAAACCACCGGTGAGCCGCAAGACGACATCACCCCTGCGCCGTGTGCCTTCACCGCCGCCCCCGAGCTCATCGAGGGGACGGACTATGAATGCGGTGACCTCAGTGTGCCGCAGCGCCATGGTGATCCGGGCTCGGTGGACATCCAAGTGCACTTCATCCGGTTCTTCGGCTCCGGGAACGAGCCGTCCGCAACGCTGTACTTGGACGGTGGCCCCGGAGACACCGGGCAAGTCATGGCCGGCTTGCCTGCCGCGGGAATCGAAGGGCTGACGCAGGCGGGAGACCTGGTCGTCGTCTCTCAGCGAGGCACCGCGTTCAGCCAGCCCGCGCTGACGTGTCCTCCGCTCCGCGACGGGATGGAGGTCGAGGAGCTCCAGGCCTGTCGCGACGACTTGTCCGCGGGCGACGTCGACCTGAGCGACTTCAATACCCAGGAAAACGCGGACGACATCGAGGACCTCCGGGTGGGGCTGGGCTACGCACAGTGGAACCTGTTTGGCATCTCCTACGGAACGCGGCTGGCGCTCGAGGTCATGCGGAGGCAC
>JAHZJA010000144.1 GCA_022601155.1 Deltaproteobacteria bacterium
CACCGCTGCGTCGTCGCCTCCGACCAACGGTGGAGCGTCGTCGTCTCCGGCTTCGGCCGGCACGCGCTCGGCGACCACCGCGGCGGGGCCAGCATCGCCGACCTCGTCCGATGCCGCCGCTGCGACCGGTTCAGCCCCCGTTGCGGTGGGATCGCGGCTCAGCTCGTAGCCCATCGCCACCACCCCTCCCCCCAAAAGGAAGGATCCGATCATCTCGATGAGCCGACCGCGCTCCATGAGCCCCTCGCTACGGCCGCGCAAGTTAGGGCAGCGCGCCGACAGGGGCAAGTGGGACCGCTCGCGAGTCCACCGCTTGCCGCGTACGGGGGCAGTGATCCATGCTTGCGGCCGTGCAGCACCGCGGCAACGCACGCCTTGGGGGCGATGTGCCTGGGCTCCGGACCGGCCGCTTCGCCGCGATGGCAAGCCTCGTGCTCGCTCTCGGTGCGGGCCCAGCGCTCGCCGCTGAACCCCCCACCGGGCCCGAGGCTCAGCCGGACGCCGAGGTCTCCGAGCCTTCGCCCGCGGAGCCCGACGAAGTCGTTGCACCCGACGAGCCCGATCCCGAGTACGACGAGGACGACGCACGGGACGTCGGCGAAGCGCCCAAGCCACCGCGCATCGACGGCACCTACGTCGGCGGCACGGTGTTCGGCGGGCTGGGGTTGGTTCGCGTCAACGACTTCGCCACCGACGGTCCGTTCGCCAGCTTCGGCGCCACGGCGAGTGTCGGCCAGATGGTCTTCCCCTGGCTGGGCTTGGGCCTGCATGGGGGTGGAGGTGGCGGCGTCCGCAGCCAAGACGGCGCGCGCCAGACCCTGGGCCAGGGATTTTTGGGGATCGAGTTCAAGTTCGTCCCCCTGCCCAAGCGTCTGCCGCTGAGCTTCCGAACCTCGTTCGCGTTTGGGGCCGGCGCCGTGCGGCAAGCGGGCGTCAACGCGCGCTCGGGCTACGGCGGGGCCGAGTTCGGAGCCGCCGTGCGCTACGAGCTGTTCCCATGGGCCAAGCGTCGCCGACAGTTCCGCGGCGGTGGTTTTGGGTTCGGACCCGAGCTCGGGTGGCAGGGCTTCACGCCCGCGGCCTCCGGACGGCCCATGTCCAACACGCTGTACCTGGCGCTCGCGACGACGTTCTACTTCGGCAGCTGAGTACGCCGCCACGATGCCGTCTGCCGCGCGACCGTGGAGCGCAACGAGCACGGGCTGGGCCCGGGTGCTGTCGAGCCTGGTGTTCTTGGTGGCGTGCCGCCCCTCATCGGCGACCGCCCCCGAGGTCCCCGACGCGGTCGAGCCCACGACCAGCCCAGCACCCGAAGCCACATCATCGGCGGTGACACGGCTGGGGACGACCCGGTGGCGGATGGACGACTCGGTCCAGTCCATCGCGTTCACCCCCGACGGGACCACGGTGGTCGCTGCGAGCCAGCGCGGTGGCCTGGTGACGTTCGAACGCGCGACTGGCCAACGACGCCTCCACATCCCCGTCGACGGGGATGTCTACGACATGGTGCTGCTCGACGAGGGACGCACCATTGCGGTAGCCGGAGGCGGTGGGATCGCCCGCTACGCGGTGGAGACGGGTGAGCCCCTGGATCCGCTGCTCGCTAGCGACAGCACCATCACGACCATGGTCATCGATCCCCGCGCAACCGTGGTGGCCACGCTCGCCGGGGAAGGCCCCGTGCGCGTCCTGGACGTCGCGACGGGCAAGGAGCTCGCCCGCTTTGGCGAGGGCAACGACTTTGCAGACCTGGCCTTCGTCCCCGGTACGCCGTGGCTGGCCGCCGCCTTGCGGGATCGCGTGGGGCTGTGGAACTGGCGGACGGGCACGCGCGAGCATCAGCTTCCAACCTCGCAGGCGGGTGAGTTCGGGGTCGCGGCCGACGGTTCGTGGATCGCCGTCGTGGGCTACGGCAACGGCTGGGAGGTCTATGTCTGGTCGCTCCTCGACGGCAAGAAGGTCGCCACGCTGACGGTCGAGGGCACGGGCACGATCGCCTCGAGCGCGGACGGACAGCTGTTGCTGACCAACGAGGGCGACGCGGTCTCGGTGTGGGACGTCGGGCGCGGCCAGCGAATCCAGCGTCTGGCCCCCACCTCCGACTACGCCCGCTCCATCGCCCTGTCTACCGACGGCACGGTGGTGGCCGCGGGGGGCAACGACAACGCCATCGGCCTGTGGCGCCTGGCCGACGGCGCCCGACTGACCGAGAACCTGGGGCATCGCGGACGGGTGCACTCGCTCGGCTTCAGCCACGACGGCGACACCCTGTTCACGACCAGCCTGGGAGACCAGACGGCGCTGATGTGGTCGGTCCCCGATCGCGACCCCGTGCTCGCCCTCCCGGGGCGGCACGCGGCGCTCGACTCCACGGGGCGGCAGCTGTTCGCCGCACGCTCGGGCGACGTGGACATGGAGACCCTCGTGGCCCGCGGCGTGGGCGACGAGGAGTCCCGCACATGGGAAGCGTCGCTCGGATTGATCCGCGGGATGCGGGTTCAACCCGACGGACTGCTCGCCGTGGCCGAGGGCGGTCGGATCTCGCTGGTCGCTCCCGGGGCACCCGGCCCGACGTGGTCGAGCGAGGCGCTGGAGGGCGGCGAGGATCGATTCAGCCGCGATGCCAGCGTGGGGTTCTCCAGCGATGGAACTACGGCGGTGCTCTACGCCGGAACGATGTGGATGACCGTCGATCTCGTCGAGCGCACGGTCGGGCCTCGCATCGACCTGATGTGCCCCTCCGTCCGGGGAGCTGCGGTGTCACGCGACGGCGAAGCGGTCGTCACGGGCGACGATGCAGGGCGGGTGTGGCTGTGGCGCGCGGGCGGGCGTGTCGCGAGCGTGCAGGCCAGCGATCATATCGAAGCCGTCGCGATCGACGGTGCGGCATCCCTGGTGGCCTATGCCACCTCGGCGGAGGTCGTGCTGTGGGACCCTACGCAGGCACTACAGTGGCGCCACGAGAGATTTCGACCGAGTGTGCTCGACTTCTCCCGAGCGGGAGATCGCCTGGCCGTCGGATTCGAAAACGGCACCATCGAGATTTGGAACCGAGCCCAACTGCTGCGCACGACCACCCCGAAGCCCGCGCCGCCCGCGATCGCCGACGACCCCTGCACGGACGACGAGGACGGCCAGACGGCGATGATGGTCGGCTTCTTGAACGCCTCGGGCCCGGCCGCGCAGCGGTCGCTGTATGAGGGCATGTTCATCGCCCCCGCGCCGTCGGAGTGAAGCCGCGGCCATCCCCATGGGCACGGCCGCCGGGTGAGCTATCGAGACCGCCCACGCATCGCGGAGCTCAGGACCGGAACGGCCACGTGCTACGCCGCAGTGGAGTCGAGAGCACGGTCGGGCCGGGCGTACCTGTTGGACGGCGCGGTGTGAGCGACACGCTCGGCGAGTGTGGCCAACGGCAGCGACGGCCCTCGATGCGCTGCACACATGGGGACGTGGATGGCGGAGCCAGCAGGGACCACGCCGGCGAGACCAGGCCGTCGCCGCGCCTCGTCAAGCGACGGCCGAGCGGCGCTCGAACTGCACGGGCTCGCGAGGCTGCGCCAGCGGCAAGTCGGCGCCCACGAATCGTGCGACCGCAGCCGTCACGTTGTCGGGACCGCCCGCCGCACACGCGGCCTCGGTCAGCGCCCGGGTGCACCGCAGAGGATCATCGTGCTCGATCATGTGGTCGAGCACCTGACGATCGGTCACCGGACCGGTGAGTCCATCGGTGCACAACATCAACACGTCGCCCGCCCGGATGTGGGCTCGCACGATGTCGGGACCCACCCGCTCCTGCACACCGACCGCCTCGAGCAGCACGTTGCGTTGCTTGAAGTTGCGGGCGTCCTCGGGCCGGAGCTTGCCCGCGGCCACCATCTGGCCGACGACGTTTTGGTCCATCGTCAGCTGCTGCAGCAGTCGACCGCGCCGCAGGTACGCCCGCGAGTCGCCGACCTGCACGATGACCAGCTCGGTCCCCATGGCGACGGCAGCGGTGAGGGTGGTGCCCATGCCTCGCTTGTCGGGATGACGACGGGTGAAGTCACCGATCGACTTGTTGGCGTGGGTGACCGCGGCCAGCAGCATCTGCTCGGCGTCGATGGGACGGGTGATCCGAGACCGATCACGGCCGATGCGTTCGAGGGCATCGATCGCCATCCGCGAGGCGAGATCGCCTGCCGCCGCGCCGCCCATGCCGTCGCACACGGCGATGAGGGTGCCGGGCGGACGCAGCTCGCGGACGCGCTGCCCGGGCTGCAAGCCTCGGGTCCCCGTGGCCAGGTCGAGCACGACGAATGCATCCTCGTTGCGCTCGCGGCTACAGCCCACTTCGGTGCGGGCGAAGATCTCGATGGATGCCATCAGTCGAGCCTCAGTCGCAGGATCTGGTCGCCGATGCGGAAGGTGTCCATGCTGACCATCTCGGCGCTGCCCCGGATGCGGATGTAGGATCCGTTGGCCGACTCGAGGTCCTCGAGGAAGACCGCCATGCTCTGGCCCTGGAGCTCGAGCCGGAGGCGGGCGTGCTCGCGGCTGACGAACGGGTCGTTGGGAAACAGGAGATCTCCCCCCTCGCGGCCGAAGACGACCTGCGATCCCCGCAGGTAGTACTTGTCACCGACGATGCCGCCGCGGCCGACCTGTCGCACGCAGCCCCACGCGGGCTGGAGCGGGGTGCCGAACACCCGAGTCCCGTCGATGGCAGGCGGCCGCTCCTGCACCTGGGTGTCGATGTTCTCCAGCCGCAGCAGCTGGTGGCCGATCATGAACGAGTCGCCCGGATACACGGGGGCCGATCCCCGGATGCGCAGGTAGATCCCGTTGGTCGACCCGGTGTCGAAGATCCCCATGCCCTTCGCGGTGCGCTGTAGCCGAACGTGGAGCGGCGACAGGAACGGGTCTTCGGGGAACAGCAGGTCGCCGTGGGTGCGACCGATGGTCATCTGATCGCCCTCGAGGGGAAACGACTCTCCCTCGCTGCCATCGCGAGCCACCAAGACCAAGCGCGGCCCTTGGCCGGCACCCGCGACAGGCCGACCGGTCGAGCCCTGCTGGGCGGTGCTGCCATCGATGGGCGCGAGCGTTCCGCC
>JAHZJA010000145.1 GCA_022601155.1 Deltaproteobacteria bacterium
ATGCCGAGCCACGACGTCGGCCAGGACCAGCTCCATCGCGAAACCGATGTGCGGGGCCGCGTTGACGTAGGGAATTGCGGTCGTGACCAGCAGAGGCGGTGGTTTGGTGGGATCGGTCATGGAAATTTCGCAGGCGCGACGAGGGGACGAAAACGCAAAAACCCGGCTGCCGTGAGGCGAGCCGGGTTGCGTACCGTTAGAGGCTGATGCTCAGGGTGCGCACGCGGATGCCCCACGCGACGTATCGCGCATGGGCATCAGCATCGAGTGGCACGGGCGGAGAGTCATCGGACCGAGGACCAGTATGACGCGATCTTCGGTGGACGCCAGATGAAAGTTCGAGCGTGAACCGCCGGTCGCCCGTCGAATTGCCGTGGGGTACGGTGGCCTCGATGGTCGACGACAACCGACAGTGGCTCCTCCGCCGACGCCCCACAGGTCCCCTCACCGAGGACGTCTTCGAGCTGCGACGTACCGCCGTGCCCGTCCCGAGCGAGGGACAGGTGCTGGTGCGGACGCTGTGCCTCTCCCTCGACCCCGCCAACCGTGTCTGGATCATGGGCCCCAGCTATCGCCCCGCGGTGGAAGTGGGGGCGGTGATGGATGGCTTTGCGCTGGGCCAGGTCGTGCGCTCCGAGCATCCGGGCTTCACCGCGGGCGACTGGGTGAGCGGGGATCTGGGCTGGCAGGACTACCGGCTGGCCTCGGGCCGGGCGCTGCGCCGCTTCGTGCGTCAGCCCGGCGTTCCATTGTCCTACCACTTGGGCGTGCTGGGGATGACGGGACTGACCGCGTACTTCGGGTTGCTCGACATCGGACGCCCCGAGCCCGGCCAGACCGTGCTCGTCTCGGGAGCCGCAGGAGCGACGGGCTCCGTCGCGGGCCAGATCGCGAAGGCTCGCGGGTGCCGTGTGGTCGGTATTGCGGGCAGCCCCACCAAGTGCGGATTGCTGGTCGATGGGTTGGGCTACGACGCCGCGATCAACTACCGGGAAGACGATGTGAAGGCCGCAATTGCACGACACTGCCCCGATGGCGTGGATGTGTACTTCGACAACGTCGGCGGGTCGATCCTCGGGGCAGCGTTGCTGTCGATGAACATCGGAGGCCGTATCATCTGCTGCGGTGCAATCTCGGGGTACGACAGCGGCGAGCCGTTGCCGAGCCCCCCGGGAATCCCGAGCCTGCTCATCGGCAAGCGCCTGGAGATGAAGGGGTTCATCGTGCTCGACTACGCCGCTCGCTTCGGCGAGGGCATCGCCGCGCTGACCGGCTGGGTCAACGACGGCAGCATCGTGGTTCGCGAGGACCGAGTCGATGGTCTCGAGCAGGCGCCGCAGGGGTTGATCGGCCTGCTCGCGGGCGAAAACGTCGGCAAGCGCTGGGTGCACATCGCCGAGCCCGAGGGCCCGCAGGCTTCGTAGTCCTCGTGGGCTCGGCCTGGTGACCCCCGCTTGGCCGTTGTCTCGAGCGCGTCGTTCGTCGGCGTCTCGGCGTCGCGTCGATGAGCGGAGGTGGCCTCGGCACCTGGGCGGCGGACCAGTCCCAAGCAACAGCGGCTTGGGGCTGGCCAACCACGCCAGGCGACGAGGCAAAGACCACGCGGAGCCGTCGGACTCGAGCGGGATCCGGTGGTGGTGGGGGCCAACCTGCGTGCAAGCGATCAGCTCGATCGCTCGGTTGGCCGCGACGCATTCGCGCGACTACTGGTTGTTGTACTCGTACATCGCCCCGTTATCGAGCTCCTCGTCGGTGGTTACCCCGTCACCATCGAGATCGTAGGGGGTGCACTCGCTCGTTCCCCCACGAACGCCCGCGAGCTCGTCTTCACAGATGGTTCTGATCGCAGTGGTGGACGTGGTGTTCTCCGTTGTTCGTCGACGCATGTTCCTGACTCCTTGGCCGACCGTACGCAGGGCAGGAGCAAATGGATCGGGCGTTCGGCGGAGAGTGCGGCGCCTTTCGGGCCCAACGAGCGTTTGCGGGTCGGGCTCGGAGTCGCTGTCGCGAGGCCGTCTGACCGTGGCCTGTGAGCACTGGGCACGCGCCCGTGGGTGATGCGGTCGGTCGCAGCCCAGCCCCGACGCTGGGTAGCCAACGGGGGCGCGTTCCATCACGACGTCGCCTAGCGCCGCAGACGCCACGGCGGCGGCCCTCCGGCCCGCGCGCTGAGACCGATCACGAGCGAGTAGGGGGATCCGCCCCACCTCGGTAGGGCCGTCCCTTCCTTCGGGCCCGATTGCCCCCAATTGCCCCGCGTCTGACGACTGTCCTCGCCCGTACGGCGGCGCCTGATCGCGTTGGCTCTGATACGCTTCGCCTCGTCGTCATCGTGCCGATGCACCGCTCCCGGGTCTCGCGGGAAGCCAGGCATCGCGTGACGACGAGACCGAGGACTCCGGCTCGACCGTGGCGTTGTTTTCCTCTCCCCTGGCTCGATCAGGCTGGCCGTTCGACGCTGGCGAGAGCCCATTTCACGTCAAGGGCATCGCGTACGCCTTCCACATGGAGTACGTCGAGCAGCAGATCCCGGGCGGCATTCCTGCCCAGCGTGAGCGCCTCGAAGATCCGGTGCTGCAGGAGTTCTTCGACCAGACCTTCTTCGCGACCAACTGGTACGACGTCTACCCGCTGGTCGCGGCCGGTCATGCGTGCGGCGAGATCACCGGGCTCGGCTTCGAAGAGTTCGTTCGCGTGCGAGGGCGACACCAGGTCCAAAAAGACCTCGGTCTCGTCCGACGTGCGTTGCTGCGGGTGATGAGCCCGGCCTCGCTGGCGATTCGGGTGCCCAAGCTCAATGCTTCGTACTTCGACTTCGTAGAGGTCCAGTCCAAGGCGGTGGGGTCCGACACGGTGCGCGGGCAATGCCGTGGGCTCCCGGCCGCGATCTTGCGCTGGTATCAGCTGGTGACGGAGACGTTCATCGACGAGGTCGTCGTTCGAGGTGGTGCCGCCTCGTGTCGTATCGACTGGGATCCCGCGACACCGGCCGGAGAGGCGCACGGGCTTCCCGTGCTCTCGTGTGACTACGGGGTGCACTGGACCCGGTCGTGAGGGGATGAAAACGCTGTCTCGGGGTCGTTCGTGGGCTGTCTCGTTGGAGGCCGCGGTGATGGCTCAGCCTCGAATGCGCAGCTGATACGATGGCGTGGTGCGTCGGTACGCGGTGGCAGGGACGATCGTCGTGCACGTCGTCGTGTTCGCGGCGTTGGCCTCTCGCGACGCCGACATCGTGGTTGCCGACCCGATGCGTCCCACGGTCGAAGTCTATGATGGCATCGAGCTGATCGCGGCCGAGGCAGCGGGGCGCTCCGGCACCGCCAATCGCAGCACTGCGAACGATGCGGTCGATACGAACGATGCGGTCGATACGAGCGATGCGATCGCTTCGGCCGATGGGGTCGATGCCGTTCCCGGAGCCGGGGTGGGAGCCACGCCTTCGCACGACCGCACCAGCCCTACGCTGAAGCCCACCCGCCGCGTTCGCCGGCCCGCACGTGTGAGCGACTCCCACAGCCCGGTCGCTGGCCACGTGCCCACGCCTCGGCATCGCGCGAGCCCTTCACGGAATCCGCCTCCCAGCCCGGGAGCTTCGTCGTTGGCGCTGACCGGCTTGCGTCGCTCTGGGCCTGCGGATCGTCCCGGGACGATCCTGTCGCCTCGCCCTGCTGCGCCTCGCTCCCCTTCGCGGGCCAGTGCGGTCCGCTCGGCGCCCTCGCGTGAGCACGGCCCTGCCCCGGCCGTGGACGTCGCCCCCGCAAGTTCCACGCCCACCCAGTTCGGGTTCATCGCCCAGGACGACGGCACCTACCGGTTCGAGGACCCCGACGCCACATGGAGCGCGACGCTGCTCCCCAACGGGCGCGTCCGCTTCAAGGACAAGGTGCATCCGGGGATGAAGGGGGTCGTCATCACCCCGGTGGGAATTGCGGTCATACTCCCGGGATACAAGGACATCGCCCCTGCGGCCCGTGGCGTCGGGCTGTGGCTTCCTCGCAAGCACCGTCTGCTCACCAAGACCCGGGCCATGCGCCTACGGATGGCCTTCGACTTCGCACAGCAGAACATCGACCGTCAGCTCGCTCGCCTCCAGCGCGACCTGTTGGCAATCTGGACCTCACAAGGGCCCCCTCCGGGCCGGCGTGCACGAATCTTCCAGACCTGGGACGACTGCGAGGAAGCGCTCGACGTTCCGTCGAGTGGCTTCGAGTCGATCGCGGCATCGGAGCTCGACCGGCTCCGCCAAGCGGCCGGCGCCCAGGCCCGCACGCGCATCATCGGGTTCATCCGACGACACATCCCGAAGGAGAGCACCGACGCCTTCACCCAACGAGAGCTGCGCGCCATGAATGCGCGTCGCAAGAGCGTCGAGCCGTTCGAACCCTACAAGCAGTCGTAGCGTCTCGGTTGCCGCCGGGCTGCGGCGGTGACCGCTGTCGTTCGTCGACCGCCTACAGCGACGCGGTGGCCTCGCCCCGCAATCCGCCGCATGAGCCTCCGCCGTCTTCGGTGACCAGCGACCACATATCGAGATTCCACTCCGCGGTGAGACCGGAGATCGACAGCGAGTCGGTGGAGTCGGAGTTGACCAGCTTGATCTTGCTGCCGAGCGTGATGCCGCTGCCCGTGGTCAGCGAGCCGCGTAGCGTGTAGTCGTCGACGCGGGGCGTGGTCAGGGTGAACAGGTCACTGACCGTGCGGTTGGCCTCGAACTCGGCGGTTCCCGTCGCCAGAATCGCGAAGTGAGAGACGGTGACGTCGAGATCGAGCGTGTCGAGGATGAGCGGGCTGACCAAGCAAATGTCGATGTCGGAGGCGCTGGCCTTGTGGGGGAACGGGCCGGGCAGGCCGACGCCGGGGCCGGGCACGGGAGAGGGTGACGCGGGCGCTGCTGCGGCGTCTGAAGGAGCCACCAGCTCCGTGGCCGCCAACGAGCGCGGAGACTTCCAGGCTTCGTCGAGCGTGGCGACCAACTCCGCGGGCTCGGCCCGGTCCAGCGCGCCCATCCACACATCGTGGAGGGCCAGTTGTGCCCCTTCGGCGCCCAGCTGATCGCACGCGGCTCCATACCGCGCGCAATCGAATGGAGCGCGCATCTGCTCGAGCGCGACATCGACATCGGCGTCCGGGGTGTAGTGCGCCACGGCCTCGCGGATCTCGTCCTCCTGCAGACCGAACAAGAAGCGCTCGTCGTCGTGGCCGGCGCTGCAGCCGGCGGCGAGGGTGATGGTCAGTCCCACTGTCGTGATCGCGGCACGTGTCATGTGGGCGAGGTAGAGCCCGTCGTCCCCGTTCGGATCATGGGAGGAATAAAAAACAAAGGTCGTGATCCGGAGGCGAACCCCGCGCTCTAACGCCGCGGCGGTTGGTGCCCTTTGCCCAGCCGTCGACGAAAGGAACCAACGATATGAACACGATTGCGACGTTCGGAGCCATTGCCCTCGCCGGTAGCGCTCTGTTTTTCACCACCGCGCCCGTCGAGGCGCATCCGGTCGAGCAAGCCGCTCAGTCTCTTCAGCTCGAGGTGACCCCCGCGACCGCGCAGGGCTTCACGTGGGGCAAGACCGCCGCGGCTGGTGGCGTGGGTGCGGTTGCTGGTGCGGCCGGCGGTGCGGTCTCGGGTG
>JAHZJA010000017.1 GCA_022601155.1 Deltaproteobacteria bacterium
GCCGGCACTGGCCCCGCTGCGGCCCGAGACGGGGACGAACTGGGCGGATCGCCCACCATCACAACACCTACACCCAAGACCCGAACCGACCGCGCACGCTGATCCCCCGATGTGGCCACGCTATCGTGCTCTCGGGCCTTTTGTGATTTTGTTCACGAGCTGGTGAGGAAATTGACTCGGGAATCCGAATACTCGCATGCGCCATCGGCAACTGTTGCTGGCGAAGCAAGGGCGGCTTTGGGTGCTGAGCAGCGGGTGACTGTGCTGCGGACGGCGCTCTGGATTGACTCGATCCCTGACCAGTGGTCGGCGTGTCTGCATCCCTACGATGCCGGCGACGGCGTGGTCTGGATATCCCGTCGGGTTCGATACATACGAACATGGATGAGCGGATAGTGATGATGAACAATACCAATGGCGTACGAACCTTCGGCCTCGTCCTCCTCCTCGGGCTGGCCTCCTTCGGCTGCGACGCGGACACGGTCGAGTTCGACGAAGGGCTCGAGCTCGAGCTCGACGAAACTGTCGAGAACCTGCTCGCGGCAGGCTACGGCGAGGACGAGATCGAGCTCTCCGAGGACGAACAGGTCGTCGTCGATGACGCGGTCGTGACCCTCCAAGCATCACGTGGGCTCGCTGAGGTTGATGATCCCCCGAGCAACGACGGGATCGGGTCGTACAGCACGGAGCAGCAGACACTTTCCAGCGCCAGCTTCTGTGACGAACAAAACGGGCGAACCATCGCTCTGCGCACAGCTCATAATCGTTACATGAGGGCCGGGAGCGGCAACGAGGGGTGGGCCATCGACCAGCTGACGTACATCGGGACGTGGGAGGAATTCACTGTGGTCTGCGATGGCGCCGACGTCTCGCTGAGGACGGCTCACGGTCGTTATCTCAGAGCGGGGAACGTCAACGAGGACTGGAGGGTCAACCAGCAGAGTTTCATCGGGCCCTGGGAGCGGCTGACCGCGGTGCCTCTGGGAGATGGGATCTGGGCGTTCCGAACGGCTCACAACCGCTACCTGAGGGCTGCTTTCGCCAACGAGAATTGGGAGATCGATCAGCTGCACTACATCGGGACGTGGGAGCGATTCACCATCGTTCCGCGCCAGAGTGATTGCGACGTGACCAACGTTGTGGCGGGCTGCAACGACCCGGTCTGCTAAGAGGCGATCTGCGCTCCAGATGTAGATCCCTTCTGCTGCGACGTCACATGGGATAATCTCTGCGCGCAATGCGCAGTCGACGAGTACTCGGCCTTCTGCGGATCGTAGCGGGGACCACTGCAACGAGATGGGCCCACGCGAGGTTGTGGCCTCTGCTCGTGTGCGGCCCAGATTTCTAGAGGAGCCTGTATATGACGACGAGCACCACCAAGTACATCATCGGGAGCCTGGCCTTGCTCGGCTGCGGAGACGACACGACGGGTGCTGCCGATTCTGGTGCCTCGTCGGGCGTCGTGGCCACTGCCACGGCAGGCGACGAGACGACGGGCGGCGAGACGACGGGCGGCGAGACGACCAGGGTGGAGACCGCTGGGGCGGACTCTACGGGAGTGGACTCTACTGGGGTGGGCTCCACCGGGGCGGACTCCACCGGACCCGGGATGGCCTGCGGAAATGGGGTGGTCGAACCGGGCGAGGACTGCGACGACGACAACGAGCAGGTCGACGACGCGTGCTACCCGGATTGTTCGTTGCCCTACGAGGTGCCGTGGACGGCGACCCACGACAGCAGCCCGATCGAGGAAGCCGCCTGGACGGCGGTGTTCGACGCCGCGGGCAACCTCTACGTTCGCGGCGTCCACTTCGTCGGCCCCAACGACGCTGTTGTGTGGCTACGCCAGTATCTGCCCGACGGCAGCGAGGGCTGGACATGGACCTACGAGAGTCTGACTGGTGCCTCCCCCGGATCGTTGGTGGCGCTCGCGCCACATCCGAGCGGTGATCTGATCGTCGTCGGCGATGATCAGAACACGGGCCACGACTTGGTGATGCGCGTGGATGTGTCCAGTCAGAGCATCGTGTGGAGCGATGTCATCGACTTGATGGGTGTCACGGAACACGTTGCGGCGGTGACCGTGGATACGGACGGCATCATCTTCGTGTCGGGCAGGACTGCGCCCGCCCCCGGGATGGGCACGGCGTGGCTGCGTCGCTACGATGCGGACGGCGGCTTGGCATGGAATGTCTACGACGAATCTCCAATGTCGTGGCAAGTTCCCATTGCCGTGCTCGCCGACGGTCCAGGCGAGATCTACCACGTCGGCAACTTCGTCTCGGCCGGCCCGGAACCCCACGTGGGTTGGGTCCGCAAGCTCGACACGAGCGGCAACGAGCTGTGGAGGTACACGCTGGACGGGGTGGGGCTCGATGACGCGGATCTGGACGGCGAGGGCAATCTGGTGCTGAGCGGCGATGCCCACGATGTCGGGGGGAGCTTGTGGATCGGCAAGTTCGACCCGGACTTCAACGAGATCGTCGCCACTTCGCTCGATGTTGCAGCCAATGACATGGTCGTGGGGGCTGGAGGCAGCCTCTACCTCGCAGGTTCGATTACCGGACCCGTGGTACAGAGTCAGATCTGGGCGGCACGCTACTCGTCCGATGTGAGCCTGCGATGGTGGAGTCATTCGGACGGCAACGACCTCGCCAACGACCACGCCATCGGCATTGCCGTCAGCGACGACGAGAGCCGTGTGGCCATCGTTGGGCGCGAGACAACGGACGAGGACGAGGGGCCCAATAGCTGGGTACGAATGCTGCACAACAACCCGACACCGCGGTTGTAGCCTGGCCGCGGGCCCTTGACGTGCTGGTCTCCCGGGTCAGCGGTTCGCAGAAGATTTGGGCTCCTCGGGGGACAGGAGCCCGGTGGCCGGCGTCATTGGCTTCGCCTGGTGGCGGCCCGTCAGCCGGGCTCCGCGCCTGCTCGCGCGACAAGGCGGCCCGTCAGCCGGGTTCCGCGCCTGCTCGCGCGACAAGGCGGCCCGTCAAGACGCGGGGTCGAGCAGGCAGACTCGGAGCCTTCGCAACAATCCCCGTTGCCGAGTTCATCAGGTTTCGCGCTGTGGGTGCGACGCGGATCGGCTCGCGCACTCGACCCTGCGTCGCTCGCCCCCCTTGGACCGGGTGTTGAGCCGCCCTCGACGAACAACCGCACAATATCTGCACAATCGCAGGCCAAAACCATCCCTGGCGATTGTGAAGCGCCGCCCGGCGGCTGCTACCGTCGATCCATGGATGATGGGTTGGCTTTTCGTATCGCGCTGGCACTGCGGATGGACTTGGCACTGGCAACCGGGCTCGTCGTGAGCGGCTGTGGAGAGTCCCCGCAGTCCTGCCCCGAGGAGGGCAGTGACTGTCTCCCCGATACGACGACGAGCGGATCGACCACCGCGGCGCCCTCGCCCGGTGCCAGCGGCGACGGACAATTCGATGAGCCCATCATGCGCGTCGAGTGTTTCGGGTTGCCGCCCGATGGCAGCGAGTGTCCGGTGGCGGACTCCCAATGCGTTGAGGACAAGGTGGACGCACGAGACGACGTGCCCTCCTGCGGCTGCTTCAGCGGGTACCAATTGTCGGAGATCCTCGACGGGCCGGATCCCGATATCTCCGACGCGTGCTGCTACACGGCGCGCTTGCAGTACACCGAGTGCTTTGTGGGCCGGCCATTCGTGGTCGCGGGGCAGATCCAAGTCGCCCCCAACCGGGCTCGCGCCGACTGGCGGGACTCATCGTCGTCGCCCCGTGACCCGCGAGCCCGTGCCGCACTCGATGGCCGCGCATGGCTGGCCATGGCTCAGATGGAGCACGCGTCCGTAGCGGCGTTTGCCCGCATGACTCTCGTGCTGTTGGCCCTGGGTGCACCGTCACAGCTGGTGCACGACACGGCGGCGGCAATGCAGGACGAGATCGCCCATGCCTGCGCCTGCTACGGGATCGCATCCGATGCACTGGGCCAGCCAGTGGGCCCCGGACCCCTTCCCACCCATGATGCGATGAGCGGGGGCACGGCGGTGGAGACCGTGGTCCTCGATCTAGTCGAAGAGGGATGCCGCGGCGAGACCGTCGCGGCTGCCCATGCCCTTGCGGCCTCGGCTCGAGCCCCCACGCCCTTCATCGCCCAGACCCTCCGCACCATCGCCGACGACGAGTCACGGCACGCCGCTCTGGCGTTTCGGACCCTCGCCTGGCTGTGTGGCGATCCCACTCACGGGCCACGTGCCCGGCTCGCGCTGGCCGAGGCCCTCGCCGCACTCGAGACACCGTCGTCGACGAGCGACGGGCCAGCGCCAGGCGCCCTCGACCATCTTGGGGTCGATGTCGAGCGCTTGACCGGGGTCATCGAGGCGCAGACGGTCCGGCCACTGCTGCGTTCGCTGCTCGAGCAACGGGATGCCGCCGGGTGATGCGACGCGGGACTGCGCCGGGTCTCACGATGGCTCGGGCGCGATGCCGGCTCGACGAAGACGGTGAGGGTGTGTTGCCGCAACGGTGGTTCGGCCGCAGATGGCTTCGGGTTGCGTCGGGTGACGAACGCCATCGGGGTGAGGCAGTGAGGCCCGCCACTGTGCCAAGCCACCGGGGGAGGCCAATGAGGCCCGCCACCGGGAAGAACCCCTCGGTCGGTCAATCTCATGACGCGAACCTGCGAGACGTGTGCCGGGGGCATGGACGCCCCCAAGCCGGGGCCGAAGCTCAGCATGATGGGGCGGGTGCTTGCCGGCGACCCTAAACTCGCGGCCAATACCACCACCTTCTCGAGCACGTGAAGGAGAGGGGAGAGCCCCGCTGGCAGGCCGTGGACTACGGGGACGCGCGACGATTCGACACTCGGCGAGCGAGCATGTCCTCTCCGTTGGCGACACCTCGCCAAAATGTCACCGTAGACCTTCGCGCGAGGATTCGACACTCGGCGAGTGAGCATCGTGCGGGCCGTCGTCAACAAGGCCACCATGACGAAGCTCCTCGCACGTTGTGGTCCCCCACGTCTTTCACCGCCTCGCCTCCGCCCATCGATGCACGGTGAGCGATCCTGCCATCGTCGGGGCTGTGTCGGGCGCGCGTGGAGCTACACGCGGTTCGCCTTCGGCCTCGCCGTGGTGCTGCCCACGACCGCCGCCGCGGCCGACGTCGACATCGGTGTGATCGACAACGGAGCCTTCGTCGGCGCGCCAGCGACCGTGCAAGGCACCATCTCCGGGATCGCGCCCGCGAACGCCGACGTCCGAATCAACGGCGTTGCCGCCACCGTCTCCGCCGCAGGAAACTGGTCGGTTCCCTATCCCGCGTTCGCCGGTCAGTCTCCCCAGCATGGAATCGTGGCCGAGCTCTACGACGCCGCCACGGGGCTGTTGCTGGCCAAGGACCGCATCACCCACTACGACCTGACCGAGTACAACGCGACCACCTTGCACCGCGACTCGATGCGGGCGTTCGGAGCGCAGGCCCGCCTCGACGAGCGCATCTTCGCCGACCTCTCCACCATGGCGGCCGACGAGGCGTCGCTCCAGGTGGAAGACATGATCGAGTCTCCTGCACTGGAGAGCTTGTTCGTCAGCGATGCGCCCGAGCTCGACGTGCAGTTCCCGATCGAGGTCTGCACCGATCTCGACACGCTGCAGATCGGTCTGGACTTCTTCTCGCTGGGCGCAGTCGAGCTGGGGGTCGACAGCAACGACCTGGCCGCGGTCACGCCGAGCACAATCAGCCTGTGCGTCCAGGGCGTCGAGGCCGACCTCCTGCTGGTTGACGTTGTGCGGGCAATCGACGACATCCCGGACATCGACGGTGACGGTCAGGTGGAGCCCTTCCTCGACATCGACGCGGTCCCCGACGCACTGGATGTGATGGTGACCCTAGGGCCTTTGGACCTGCAGAGCACCGCCACGCTCCACGCCAGCATCGAGATCCACACCACCGTGCCTCCCCTGGAGGTCAGCTACCCCTTCGACGTGACGGTCTGCGGGTTCGATGCCTCGGTGGACGCCGCCCAGGCCTCGGTCCAGCTCGCGCTCGAGCCGGACATGGCCGATCCATCGCGGGTCGACGTGGAGCAGACCGCCGACTCCGCCAGTGTCGCTCTCCACGGCTTTGCGCTGCAGGGTACGAGCATCTGCTCGCTGTTCAACCCGCTGCTCAATGAGCTCGACGGTCCCGTCGCCGGGCTGATAGAGAACA
>JAHZJA010000018.1 GCA_022601155.1 Deltaproteobacteria bacterium
CAGCCCGTGTTCCTCGGTGCGTGGTGAGTGCGGCTCCCGGTTTTGGCCCGGTCGACCACTCGCTTGCATCGGTATGCTCGGGGTACACCCGAACCCATGACCAACGCACTCCAGTGGGTCTTGCTGTGCGAGTGCCGTGACGTTGCCGAGCTGCACACCGTGCGCGCATCGTTGGAGGCTCGCGGCGTGCCGGTCCGCATCGTCGGCGAGCACACCCACGCCGCGCTCGGCATGCTCCAAGGTGCAGCGATCGCGCCGCGGGTGCTGGTGCCCGAGTCGGCGCTGGCCACTGCACGGGGGTTGGTCGAAGACATCATGGGCCCGTTCGCCGAGCCGTTGGTCGACGACAGTGGTGAGCACGACGGGCCCTACCGCGGCGTCTCCGGCTTCGATGAAGGCACGCGCTACACACCGCCGCCGCCCCAGCCCAAGTCGATCGCCGTCATTTCGCTGATCGTGCTGATGTTTGGGATCGGTCCGTTGCTGGGCCTGTGCCACCAGTACGTGGGCCAGGCGCGGCGGGGGATGGTGCTCGCGGTCGTCGGGATCTTCGCGGCGACGGTGTTCTTGCGCGGGGAACAGTGGGCGGTTGGCCTGCTCGCGATCGTCTGGGTGAGCGATGTGGTGGGCGGGGTGCTCGGCGTCTTGGCGTACAATGCGAAGTTGGCCGCCTCTCAGCCCGAAGACGAAGACGAAGACGAAGACGATCACTACGCAAACGACGAAGGTGTCGACGACCCTCACGAAGCTCGGGCGTAGTTCGAGCGGGCCGCTGCGGCCGGCCGCTCGACACATGGCACACCGCCGCACCTGCGACTTCCGCGGTAGGCCTGGGCACGAGCGCAGGAGTCGAGCCTAGCCACGCTCCGCCGTGGCCGTCGCCAGATCCGTCCGCCAGGCCGCGAGGTCGGTCTCGGTGATGACCCCGTGCTCGACCGACTCCCCGATCTTCAGGGCACGCTCGAGGTACGCGGCGGCTTTGCCGTGCTCGCCCAGGCGCTCATACGACGTGCCCAGTTTCCCCAACAGTATGCCCAGACGAGGGTGATTGGGGCCCAGGGTGGCCTCGACGGTCGGGAGGGCACGCTCGAAGTACACCGTGGCGGACTCGAAGTCCTTCTGTGCCTCGTGGAGCCTCCCGAGGAAGGCCAGCGACGAGGCGACATCGAAGTGGTCGGGCCCACGTGCCTTCTCGTTGATGGCCAACGACCGCTCCAGGTACCCCTGCGCTTCGTCGTACTGCCCGAGGTTCTGGCTCACGTTGCCCAGGTTGCCCAAGATCATCCCGACGTTCGGATGGTCGGGCCCCAAGTGCTGCTCGAAGATTCCCAGGACACGCTCGAGCTGCTTCTTCGCGACGGCGTACTCTCCCAGGTCGGCGTGCACCCTCACCAAGCTGTTGAGGTTGTTGGCGACGGCGAGGTGATCCGGCCCCAGTGCGTCTTCCGTGGTCGTCAGCGCCTGCTCGAGGAGTGCCTTGGCCCCGGCGAGATCCCGCTGCGCGATGAGTACCAATCCCAGGTTGTGCAGACCCGAGGCTACGTTCGGATGTCCGGCGCCATGGACCCTCTTCTTGATCGCCAATGCGCGCTCCAGATACGAGCGGGCATCGTCGTACTTGCCTTGGCTACGATACAGATTGCCCAGATTGTTCAGGTTCCTGGCTACTCCGTAGTGGTCGTCTCCGAATACCGCGCGTCGGATGTCCAATGATCGCTGGTGATACTCCTCCGATTGCTGGAAGTTGCCTTCGTCGTCGCAGACGCTCCCCAGGGCGCTCAGTACCTCGGACTGGGAGGTCCGATCACCACTGCGCAACGCGAGCGGCATGGCGACCATCTCCCCCCAAAGGCGGCCCTCGGCATGCCGGGCGAGCCGATGACCGACCAAGAAGGTCAAGCTCGTCGCGGCGTCGAGCGCCGTTTCGTCATGGTGATGCTCCACGGCCTTCGTGTACGCGAGTTTGAGCTGTTGCTCCGCCTCGACGAGCTTGCCCTGATGCATCGAGAGCAGGCCGCTCAAGTGCAGCGCCTCGGCCTGCAGGGGTCCGTATTGCAGCGCCTCGGCCTGCGAGACCTCGGACTCAATCTTCTCCGAGGCCTTGGGGTACCGGCCCGCCTTCGTCATCGCGTTCACGTCGGCGAGGCGGTCACGGGCGGCGTCGACCTGCGCCCGTGTCTCGGGGTTCTCGGGGGGAGGCATGCGCCGGTCGTGTTCCTCCAGCCAACCGAGGTCGTCGCACCGGTCCAGCGCCGGCAGTCCTCCGGCGAACGTCACTGCCCTGTCGATCATGGCGGCATCGGCACCGGTGAGCACTTCGACCGCCGCGCGAAGTGAACGACGACGCTGCTCCATGCAGCGCATGCGTAGCTGCATCGCGTCACTCGACTGCTCTTTGCGCACGGCCGTGGCCTCGCAGACCTCGGTGTGCTTGGTGACCCATGCCTCGGCGTAGTCATCGAGTCGTTGCTCCACGCGCGTCCAGGTGTCCGCGGCATGATTGCGCTCGGTGCCGAGCAGCGCGGATTGGATGGCGTCGCGGTGCGTACCGTCCCAGACTTCCTCCAGCTTGGCGCGAGCGCCCGTGCACGGCCGGTCCTTCTCCACGGACGAGGCCTGGACCAGTCCCACGACCCCCACGCCGAGCCCAGCCACGGCAGTCGCCCCCCACCATCGTGCGCGGCGTGGCGCGAGCAGCCGGCTCAATCGGTCGGTCAGCGCTTCCATCGAGGGCCACCGGTCATCGGGGTCGGCGGCGAGGCCCCGGAGCAGCACCGCCCGCAATCGAGCCGGTACCGGCCGGTCCTTGGGCGCAGCCCGAAAGCTTCCCGAGAGCACCGCGGTGGTGATGCTCGGCATGTCGTCGCCGGGGAAGGGTCTCTCGCCGTAGAGCGCCTCGTACAGCGCCGTGCAGAAGCTGAACTGATCGCTGCGGGCGTCGACGATGCCTCCGTCCAGCTGCTCGGGGGACATATATGCGGGGGTGCCGACCAACGCCCCCGGGTGGGTCAGGGGGGATCCGACGTCGATCGAAGCGAGTGACTCGTCGTCAGAATCGTCATCGTCTTCGCCGTCGTCGGCCCCGAAGTTTCCGTCGAATGCCCGGGCCAGACCAAAGTCGAGGAGCTTCACGGTGCCGTCGTAGCGACGCATGATGTTGCCGGGCTTGAGGTCGCGGTGGACCAGCCCCGACTCGTGTACCGCTGTGAGCCCAGAGCCGACCTGCACGAAGACCTCGAGCGTCTCCCGCCACGATGGCTGGGTGTCGAGCCACTGGGACAGGTTCTGACCGTGGATGAAGTCCATGGCCAGAAACAGCTCTCCGTCGGCCTCCCCGACCTCGTGTATCGCGACTACGTGACGATGGGACAGGCGAGCCAAGGCCTGAGCTTCGCGGAGGAACCGAGCCCGGTCCTCCTGCGCCGGCCATCGGTCTTGCGAGAGGATCTTGATGGCCACCTTGCGATCGAGTTGATCGTCGTACGCCGCGTAGACGGTGCCCATACCTCCGCGACCGATCTCCTCGAGCACCGTGAACCGAGCGATCCGGCACGCGACGTTGGGATGGTCGAACAGTCGATGGCTCACCAGAGCCGCAATGCGTTGATCGGCGGATGCGACGTCGGACTCGGAGCCGGGCGTGCTGCCGATCGGGATTGTGGTTGGATCGGGATCGGACGGCGCATCTCCCCGAGGCGACAAGCGGCTCGTCTTGCGACCCTCGAGAGGGTTGGTCGTCGAATCTGTCACGGCTCGATGCTATCGCGACTGTGCCCCGAGGTCGGTCGAGAGCAGGCGCGGGTTCGCGCCGAGGTGCGCTGACCGGGGACCGTGGGCAACGCCGAGTCGAGCACCGAGGGTCGAGGCTGGCGCCCAATTGTGCGGATCATTCACCGAAGGCGTGCCGCGAAGAAAACCTCTCGAGCACCGCTCGAGCGGTGCACGGTCGCGGAGTTCGGCGCCATCCTGCGGGTGAAGGCCGCCTTCGTCTTGGGCGTGGGGCGAACGCGACGATCGGTGCCGTCCGGCGGGCGGGTGCACCGTCCTGCTCGATTCCTAGGGCTCCGTGGGATCGTCGTCGCAGCTGGCATCGGGACCGAGGGGCTCCGTCTGGACCGCGTCCTCGCGGGTGACAGTGCCGTCCACGAGCCGCCACTGGGTCTGGGTCCTTCGGTGGACCCGCGCGGTCCCGTCACACTCGAGCGTCTCGGTCCGCCAGCTCCCGTCCGGATAGAAGTCGAGGTCGAGGTCCTCGACCCACAACTGTTCCAGCTTCTCGTCGTGGTAGCGCAGGATGAAGTTGCGGTCGGGCCCGGCCTCCTCGTGCTCGTCAGCGGACACCCACAGCACCACGCCCAGACGGCCAGGATCGACATCGATCACCGCGACGGCACAACCGATGAGGTCGGCGAAACCCAGCGGCGCCTCGAACTTTGCATTTCCGGCTTGGAGTGCGACCGAGGCTTCGGTGCAGGTCCACGCGATGGATTCGGCCCGGCCGTCGCCGTCGAGATCGAACCCGAAGGGCTCGGCGTGAAAATCGAGGTCGAGTGGCTCGGGCGCGTCGTCCCCATCGTCCTCGTCTCGTGCGGGGTCGGGCTCCGGTGCCACCACCACGGCCGCGGGTCGAGGCGGGACGGAGGCGTCATCATCCGGTGAGGGGGCGATTGTCTGTGGCGGCGCCGCGGCCGACTCGCGGGCACGCTCGCGGGAGCAGCTTGCGACAAGGCAGATGAGCATCAGCGGGGACCAGCGGTGCACCACACGTCATCACAGCACACCTTCACGGGTGGTGTCCTGGTCCCGGCCATCACGGCCGCTCGAGCCGCTCGAGCCGCTCGAGCCGTCGCGGAAACTCGACGGTCAGGGTCGGGCCGACGCCTTCACTAAGGGGGTCCCAGGAACCACCGATGACAACGACGCTGATTTCTCATTCTCGTACCACCGCGCGCTGGCGCTCGACCGCCGCTGTAGCTCTGATTGCGCTCGGCGTCACCTCGTTGGCGGCCTGCGTGGCGGAGGAGCCCCTCGACGA
This sequence comes from Deltaproteobacteria bacterium, assembly GCA_022601155.1. Lineage (GTDB taxonomy): Bacteria > Myxococcota_A > Polyangia > Nannocystales > Nannocystaceae > Paraliomyxa. The sequence continues at coordinate 5,036 of JAHZJA010000018.1, forward strand.
TGCCGTGGAGTTTCGTGCGCTCGACCAGTGTCACCTGTATTGGGGCGGCCCCGGAGGAGGTGCGTCCGACAGCGATCTGGGCCCCGAGGAGTGCGCAGCCGACTGCATCGAAGCCGAATGCACGTTCTACTGCGTCGGGGATCAGGACGACTGCGACGAGGAGTACGCGGACTTCGGTCGCCCCGAATTCTGATCGCGAGGGCGGTAGGGGCCGAGGGCGTTCCCAGTAGGATGGGGATCGTCTTGCGGCGCCGGCCGTCGCATCGAGGTGCTCGGTGGCATCGACCACGAGACTCCTTGCAGGTCGTCTTTCGGCGCGAAGCCGGCAGCGTCCCGGTCCCGGGCGCTGCGCCGTGGGTGTTGCCGACGTGATCGAGCGGGCGTCAGTCAGTCAGGCCGGCTTGGTCGCGATCGCAAAGAACGTCCGCGGCGGTGCATGGAGCTCGGGCTTGATGAGGTCGCGAAAGCCGACCTCTCGCACCGCCTCTTCGAGCTGTGCGGGCTTGAACACGCGGAGCACCGAGGGGGCCTTGCCGAACAAGCGCATCACGGGGAACAACAGTCGGATGGGGGACCAAGGTCCGCCGAGGCACGGCGTGGAGGAGATGAACTTACCCCCAGGTCGGAGCAGGCCCATGATCGTGCGTAGCGCCCGGTGACGATCGTCGACCAAGTGCAGAATGTTGTAGGCGCAGATCACATCGAACGACTCGGCCGCGAACTCGAGCTGGTCCACGGTGCAGGTGTGGAACGTGACATTGTCTGCTCCTTGGGCTCGCGCCTTGCGGTTGGCAATGGCAACCATGCCCTCGGAGAGGTCGGCGCCATGGATCTCGCTCACCCGTGGGGCGAGGTCCAGGACCAACGAGCCCGTGCCGCAGCCGATATCGAGTACGACGTCGCTGGGGCGTAGATGCTCGTAGGTCGCGGCGAGCTTGCGCTGGTAGACAGGGAGGTTGGCGACGGGTTTTTTGGCATAGCTCTCGGCGATGCCATCCCAAAAGCGTGCGTGGGCGATCACGATCTGGTTTGTACGCTGCGGGGGGCCAGGACGCTCGTTGCGAGTATGGGACGCAGCGGCGCACCATTGCGACGCCGCTGCATCACAGCGGCGCGTGGCCCTCGAACAGTGATTGGCGGCGTCGCAGAGCCTGGCTGATCGATTCGCGGGCGGCCTGGAATCGGGCGTTGTCACGCAGATCGGGGTGGCACAGCAACCACAGGTCGGCCACGTGCTCGAGCTGCGGCGACGCCAGCCGTCGCAGCGCCGGGTCGCGGTCGGCCACGTAGCACGGAAGCGCGGCAATCCCCAGCCCTTCGCGGGTGGCCTGCAGCATCAGCCCCAACGAGGAGAACGACCCCCAAAGTGGCACGTGCGAATAGCTCGACTTCGCGATCCGCATCTCCATGAACTTGCGGGCGGCACTGCCGATCCATCGGGGTTGGCTGTCGGCAAGCTCGGGGTCGAGTCGGTGGGCATGCTCGATGGCCACGTAGTTGGCACAGACAACCGGTACCAACTTGCGGCCGATCAGGTGCTCGGGCGCCTTTTGCTGCACACCGAGTGTACGCACCGCGATATCGGCCTCACGCTTGGATAGATCGAACGCCCGCGAGTCGGTGGTGATGTCCAGCTCGATGTCGGGGTAGGCCCCGCACAGCACGGTCAGCTCCTGCAACATCATCTCCGAGACGTAGTCGTCGCAGCAGGTCAGACGTATCGGCCCGGCGAGCCGCTCGTCCTGCCCCGCGAGCGTCCGCTCGAGCGAGGCCATCTCTCGCTCCACGCGCTCCGCACTCGGCAACATCTTGCATCCCGCGTCGGTCAGGGCGTAGCCGTCACGCGTGCGAGCGAACAGTCGCGCGGCGAGCCGAATCTCGAGTGCCTCCACCCTGCGTGCGACGGTGGAGTGACTCACATCCAGCGACGCCCCGGCCGCGCGCACCGAGCCCAGGCGGGCCAATGCGAGGAAGTACCGGACATCGTCCCAGTCCATCGCCGACAGCATACGACGAGGGCGTCGGGGGCCGGCGCCCGGGTGCCGAAACGCCCGGCGCTGGCGGGTACGAGGAAGATCGACCACGCGGAGCGATCAGCGAAAGGGTGCTCCGCTCCGACCGCCGCTCCGGGGTGGTGGAGTGCTGCGTCGGGGCTACCGGGGGATCGACGTTGGCGATCTGGGCGGGGACAGTCACCTCGACCTCATGTTCTTGCCCGTCGCCGCGCAGCCTCAGAACACCGCTGGCCTCTACCGCCGGGGCCATGGCGCACAACCATGGCCGACGCCAGCGAGGGGGGGGCTTGGGCTGCTACAGCGCCAACAGCCGGGTCCGCACGCTGGTCTCCAGCGCGGAGATCCCCTGCCGCAATCCGTCGGCTTTCGCGTCATCATCGGCGAGCGGCACATCGATGAACAGCAATCCGATGTCGTCCACGGTCGCCAGCGCCTGACCCACGATGTTGACGCCCGAGTCCGCCACGACCTGGTTTATCGCCGACAGCACGCCGGGCACGTTGTGGTGCACGTTGACGATGCGGCTGGCCTTGCCCGTTCTCGCCGCCCGCGGGAGCGCCAGATCGAGCGGTGGCAATGTCACGCTGCCCGAGGTCGTGCCCTGCTTCAGATAGCGGCCGACGGCCGAGGCGACTTCGCGTCCGATGTTGGCCTGCGCCTCTTGGGTGCTGCCACCGATGTGCGGGGTGAGAATGACGTTGTCGAGACCGCGGAGCTCCGACTCGAAGGGTTCCTTGGTGCTGGCCGGCTCACGCGGGTACACGTCGACGGCCGCGCCCGCGAGATGACCGCTGCGCAGTGCCTTGCCCAGCGCGGCGATGTCGACCACCTTGCCCCGACTGAGGTTGAGCAGAAAGCTCCCGGGCTTCATCGCTTCGATCTCACTGGGACCCATCATCCCGCGGGTGAGGTCGGTGTCGGGCACGTGCAGACTGACGAAATCGCTGGCCTGCAGCAGCTCGGGCAGGGTGTCCACGGTGTTGGCGTTGCCGAGCGGGAGCCGCTTGTCGATGTCGAAGAACAACACCTGCATGCCGAGCGCTTCGGCCAAGATGCTGACCTGGCTACCGATGTGGCCGTAGCCGACGATGCCGAGGGTCTTGCCGCGGACCTCGTGGGCTCCCACGGCGCTCTTGTCCCAGCGCCCCTCGTGGGCGGCCTTGCTGCGGCCGAAGATCTGTCGCGAGAGCATGACCACCTCCGCGATGACCAGCTCGGCGACCGAGCGCGTGCTGCTGAACGGAGCATTGAACACGGCGACGCCGCGGCGGCGGGCGACGTCGAGGGCGACCTGGTCGGTGCCGATGCAGAAACAACCGATGGCGGACAGTCGCGGGGCCTGCTCGAACACCCGCGGGGTCACGTGGGTCTTGCTGCGCAAGCCCACCACGACGGGGCCGTCTCCGGGCAGCTGCTGGAGCGCGGCGATCAGCTCATCTTCGGCGAGCGCCGTGGGCAGGCGCGTGGCCTCCACGTCGTGGCCCCCGAGAACCTCGGCGGCGGTGGCGTGGACGCTTTCGAGCAACAAGGCGTGGGCACGTGTCACGGGGCGGACTATGGCGCAACGGGGTGCCTATCTGCTAGCTACCCCCGGGCGGGCTGCCCAAGGTCGGCGCGCGTCACCGCTCGTAGCCTCCATGCCGATCCGTGGTCCCGCTCTCGCTCGTCTTCGCAAGACACTACGCCGCCACTCGCGCGAGGGCTGGGTGCGTGCGGTGTTTGCTCGGCCGGGGGACGACGACCAGCCGCTGGTGCACGAGGGCCCCGGCGCGGGCCCTCCCGAGGATGCGAGCGTCCAGCGACTGCTCGATTCCGCCGAGGCTGCGGCGCACGACGGCCGGGTCAAGCAGACCCTCGTGATCGACGAGCGCCACCGTGTCCGGATCGACGCACGCCACGGTAAGGCCAAGGTGGTCACGCTCGACGAGGACCGTGCGCGCAAGGTCATGGGCGGCAAGGACAAGACCTTGCGCCCCGATGCCAGCGCGGATCTGCTGCGGGTGATCGGCATCATGAACGCCGACGGCACCATCTCGGCGCGCAGTGCCAAGAAGTACAAACAGGTCAATCACTTCGTGGAGCTGTGTCGCCCGGTGTGGGAGCGTCGCATCGCCGCCCGCTCACCCACCGCCGAGGTCCCGCTGCGTGTGCTCGACCTGGGGTGCGGCAACGCCTATCTCGGCTTCGTGCTAGCCGAGGCGCTCCGGCTGGCGGAGGTGCCGGCCCGGCTGCACGGCGTCGATCGTCGTGAGGACTTCATCGCGCAGTGCCGCACCCGAGCCGCTGCGCTGGGCAGTCGAGGCCTCAGCTTCGAGACGGCATCGATCGATGCCGTCGACCTCGCCGACAGCCCGCTGGGGGGGGCGCCCGAGCTGGTCGTTGCGCTGCACGCCTGCGATACCGCGACCGACGACGCGCTCGCGCTTGCGATCGGCGCGGGAGCGGGCTCGATCCTCGCGGCCCCCTGTTGTCAGCACGAGCTTGCGACGCAGCTGAGCGAGGGCGGTGGCGCCGTGGCGAGCACCGCTGCCCCGGTTCCCGCGCTGCTGCGCCACGGGGTCCTGCGCCAGGACTATGCCGCGCAGCTCACCGATGCCTTGCGCGTGGAGCTGCTGGAGGCCTGCGGCTACCACGTCGACGCGATCGAGTTCGTCAGCAGCCAGCACACCCCCAAGAACCTGCTGCTGCGGGCGCACCGACGCCACCCTGACGCGCCGGTCGACAGGTCACGCTGGAAGCTGGCGGCGGTGGAGCAACGGTGCGAGGCGCTCGGCGTGAATCCGCGGATGCTGCGTGCCTTGATCGACGCATAGCGAGCACGGCCCGTGCGGCGGCAGCCTTGGCCGTGCCGCCGCGGCCCGGACCATGTCGGCGTGGTGGGAGGGCGCGAGGGCGCGGCACTCACCCGTGGGCGGTACGGCGCCCTTGCCCCCGGTCGTGTGCACGTGGCCATACTGCGGGTGTGAGCGCCCTCGAGATCGAGCAGCTGGAAGTGGGTCTGCTGCAAAATTTCTGCGAGGTGATCGGCTGCCCCCAGACGGGACAGGCAGCGCTGGTCGACCCGGCGTTCGAGGTCGATCGCCTCCTGCGGGTGGTGAGCGAGCGCGGGTGGACGGTGACCACCATCTTGCTCACGCACACCCACGACGACCACATCGCCGGTTTGGATGAAGCGGCGCAGGCTACGGGGGCGGTGGTGCGCTGCCATCCGGTCGAGGTCGAGGTCGCTCGCACGCAGGCGCCCCGGGTGGAGCCCATCGGCGACGGCGAGTCGCTGGCGCTCGGGCACGGGGAGATCCAGGCCATCCACACGCCGGGTCACACCCCCGGCTGTGTGTGCTGGTTCGTCACCGATCCGGCCGCGATCATCACGGGCGATGTCTTGTTCGTGGGCTCGTGCGGTGGGGTCTCCTACCAAGGCTCCGATGTGGCCGCGATGGTCGACAGCCTGCAACGCAAGGTGGGGGGACTCCCCGAGCACACGCGCCTGTACCCCGGGCACGACTACGGCCCCACGCCGACCAGTACGCTCGCTTGGGAGCTGGCCAAGAACCCGGCCTTGCTCGCCGATTCCGTCGAGGCATTCCGAGCCTACAAGAACCTTCGCTAGCGCTGTCCCGAGGCCGCAGCCCACTGTGGGTCTGGTAACGTCGGCCGCAGTCCCCCGAATCCATCTGCGAAATCGCCATGCATCTGCCCACTCTCCCCGATCCCAAGAAGGTCCCCGTCGCCACCTGGAGCGCTCTGGCTGACCGCACGCCGACCTACGCCTGTGTTGCCGACGTCGACCTGGTGGTGGTGCGCTGGGACGAGAACGTCTCGGTGCTCTACGGCCGCTGCCTGCACCGTGGCGCGTTGATGGCCGATGGCTCCGTCGTCGGCGACGACCTCGTGTGCGGCGTTCACCAGTGGGACTATCGGTTGGAGACGGGCGTCAGCGCCTACAGCAACAAAGAGGTGCTGCAGCGATTCACGGCGTGGATCGACGCCGAGTCCGACGCGGTGCTCGTGGACCAGCACGAGATCGAGGCCTGGGCCGACAAGCACCCGCAGCCCTACGCCCGCGACACCTATCTGGGCCTGTACGCCGACGTGCACGGCACTCCCGAGGAGCCCTTCAACCGTCACATCCAGGAGCTGTCGCGCAATGGGCTCACCCGCACCGGGCACCATGGGCCGGTCTCTGCGATGGGTGTGCCGCTCACCGAGCTGCCGCGGTGGGACGACGTGCAGGTGGTCACCGCCCAGCTCGCGCGCAAGCCTCTGCTCGACGAGGCCCAGGTCGGCACCGAGGTCGTCATCGGCCCTCGGGCGAACAAGCCGTTGCGACTCGAGATCCCGCTGTTCGTCAGCGACATGAGCTTTGGCGCGCTGTCGGAAGAGGCCAAGGTCGCGCTGGCGACCGGGGCCGAGATGTCGGGCACGGGGATCTGCTCCGGCGAGGGTGGGATGCTGCCCGAGGAGCAATCGGCCAACTCCCGCTACTTCTACGAGCTGGCCTCGGGCCGCTTTGGGTGGGCGCTCGAGAAGGTCGCGCGGTGCCAGGCGTTTCACTTCAAGGGCGGTCAGGGAGCCAAGACGGGCACGGGCGGCCACCTGCCGGGCAACAAGGTCATGGGCAAGATCGCCGAGGTGCGCGGTCTCGAGGAAGGCGAGCCCGCGATCAGTCCCGCGACGTTTCCCGATCTGTTCGGGGTGGAGGACTTTCGCCGTGTCGCCGAAGAGGTTCGCGAGGCGACCGGCGGCATCCCCATCGGCTTCAAGCTCTCCGCCCAGCACATCGAGGACGACATCGACTTCTCGCTCGATGCCACCGCCGACTACATCATCCTCGATGGTCGTGGCGGGGGGACTGGAGCCGCGCCCAACGTCTTCAAGCACAACATCTCGGTGCCCACCATGGTCGCGCTGGCTCGGGCGCGGCGGCATCTCGACCGGCGCGGACGTGGGGACGTGACGCTCGTGATCACGGGCGGGCTGCGGACCGAGGGCGACTTTGCCAAGGCACTGGCTCTGGGGGCCGATGCGATCGCGATCTCCAACAGTGCACTGCAGGCCATCGGATGCCTCGGCATGCGGGCCTGTCACACCAACAACTGCCCGGTGGGGATCGCCACGCAGCGTCCGCACCTGAGGCAGCGACTCGAAGTGCAGCGCTCCGCCAAGCAGCTGAACAACTACCTGGGCGCGACCGTGGAGCTGATGCAGATCCTGGCGCGCGCGTGCGGGCATGACCACCTGCGCAAGCTGTGCCTCGACGATCTCATCACCTGGAAGCGCGAGGTCGCCGATCTCACTGGGATCCGCTACGGCGGCGTGAGCGGCTACGACTGAGGGTTCGTACCGCGGCACCCGCGTGCGGCAGAGCGGAAGGCCGGCTCGATGACGGTCTCTCCGCTTCCTTCGCGAGCTTCCAGCCCGATCGTCGAGCCGCGGACGGCAGCCCCCGTCGTGGTCACAGTCGCTCGACTGCCGCGCCCCGACGGCGGCGTCGGCGAATCTCGCCTCGTCTTTGAATAGGCACCACCCTCGGTGGTGACTCCAAGAGGGATGGCTGTCGGCGGGCCTCGTACCGAGAGCCCGCAACGAGCAGCCATGGCGCGAAGAAGGCGACCCTCATGCTGCATCATCGAAAGTCACCATCGAGCGGCACCTGGGCCCACGCAGCCGGACGACGCGTCGACGTCTCGGCCGTCTCCAGCGCCTGCGTTCGAGCTGCTGCCCTCGGGGCCGCGTCGGCTCTGCTCCTCGCCGCAGGCTGCGACTCGGTGCCGGCCGGCGCGACGGCGGATACGGTCGGCGCGTCGAGCCGACGTGCCGGCGGCGCGACGCCCTGCCCCCGGGTCGAGTTCACTTGCCTCGACAACGTGGACGAGGTCGTGTTCCCGGAGGAAGACCAGGCCAAGGTCGACACGCTCTACGCCGAGTTGCTGCTGTACCTCAGGGCCTATCACGATGTGCTGTCCCGCCAGGTGGACGGGTGCTCGACGTCGATCGCGACCGTGGCGACGGCATCGGTAGAAGACGGTCAGATCAGCGGCAAGCAAGAGCGCTGTCTCGACCAGTACTCCGATGTCGTGGAGATGCTGCGGCACATCGAGCTGGTCTTGGACAACGAGCAAGCGGCGAAGAAGTGCTTCGATCCTACGATGAGCACCGTCCCGGAGGCATTTCGTGGCTTCACGCCGAGCGAGGGGTTGCGCGATGGATCGGACGTCGCCCGCTGGCTCGATCGCCCGCTGTTCACCGACCGTTCGGCACTCCAAGATTTCGGCGCAGGCTTCGCGACCGCGCTGCGCAATACCTCGGGGTCGGGGCCTTGGAGCCACGACCCCACGATCGCGGCACTTCCCAACCTGTGGGCCAGCGCGGGCTGGGTGCCTCTGTACCTCGACCGCGAGGACGCGGGTAGCCAAGCATTTCGCGGCGGCTATGCGTACGCAGAGTTCATGGGCCCGCTGGGGATGTTGAAGATCGACGCGATCGATGGTGAGCGATTCCAAGGCGAGATCGGGGTTACCAACCAGCGGACCGGGACCTTCTATCCCGCGCACTATCACCACGCGCAGGAACTCTATATCACGCTCTCCGAGTCCGCTTGTGAAGATCACTACGCGTCGATGCTGATCGACGCGGGGATCAGTGAGATCGCCCAGGCTACAGATTGGTCGGACTACTTCATTCCGACGGACTCAGGGGACCAGTGGCCCTTGTACATCGACCGCAACAAAGTCCACTCGTTCGAGGTGGGTGACTGCAACGGCAGCGCGGCCGAGAAGGGGATGGTCACGGCGTGGGCGCGCACCGTGGTCCGTGATGGGGAGGACCAGGGGACTAATATCTGTGCCTGGCCGGACGGCGCGGGGCCGGATGACCTGGCGCCCAGCAGCCAGTTTTCGTGTGACTCGCCGTAGCGGAGACCCGGCCGGCGGAGACCTCGGCGCATGCCCGCGAGGTTGCCCCGCGAGCTGTCGACGGACCGCGGTGAGCTGCATGGCCTAAGCAGCCCGTGGTGTAACCCTCGCGCCGCCGTAACACCGCCCCCGTGGCCCATGCCTTCGTTTTTCATCGGTTGTTTGCGCCCGGCAAACGCTCTCTTCGCGCCTTGGCACGGGCCACGCTGACGGCGTTCCGACCCCACGAGGGTTTCACCACGG
>JAHZJA010000146.1 GCA_022601155.1 Deltaproteobacteria bacterium
CCAGGGAGTCCTGCGACCACGAGCCGTACACCCGCGTCATCGTGGCCTCGGTCCGGTGGCCCAGATCGTGGAGCATCGCGTCGAATTCGCGACCGACGTTGAAGCCCATGATGGGCACCAGACGCTCACAGATCGTGCCGATCACGGGATTGGAGTTGTATTGATAGCCGCGCGGGCCCGCCAAGATCGACTCGCGGAACCCGAACGCGGGGCCGCCGAACATCCAGACCTCGTCGATCTCGCCGCTGTTGACCCGCTCGCACACATGGTTGGCCTCGATCACGGCGAGGTAGTCCATCTTGTCCGGATCGTGGCAGTTGTCTTCGTTGGCAATGCACGCATCGTAGGTGGCCTGGGTGTAGACGAAGCCGTCTTCCTTGACCGGAAACTCGGGGATCTGCACGGTGTCGACGATGTCGTAGGCATACTGTCCGCCGGTCACCATCGGCAGGCTGTCGCGGTAGTCCAGGGCCCGCTGGTCAGCGACGGCCCACCCGTAGTGGAGGTGGGCGGGCTGCCCGAACACCACGGGATCGAAGTCGAGGACCAGCACGTCTCGGGTCGCGGTGGTCCCCGCCGCCCCCGAGAACGTGATCTCGCCGAGCCCCGGGTTCGGGCTCCAGGGGTTGACGCCCTCGACCCTATCGATGTGGACCGTGGCTGCGGTGATGGTCCGGGGGGAGAACCCCACCATCGATCCCGTGGAGCCGTCGTCGTCCAGCGCGCCGAAGGTCACGTCGGGAGAGCCGTCGTCGAAGGTCACGTGTCCACCCATGACTCGCTCGCCGCAGGCCCGGTCGAACACGGTGACGGCGTTCACGGTGACCGGGGAGTCCCACTCCAGCCGAACCCAGCCCGTCTCGTGCCCGGCGGTGGCCCACTCCCCGGCGTTGCAGGTGCCCGCGTGGCCATCGGCGACCGCGTTGCACCAGCCGCTGGCGTACTCGGAGCTGCAGGTGATCGTGTCCGGTGTGAGGGTCTCGTCTCCAGCGCGATCGCGGCCGCCGCCGTCCTGGTCGCGGCCCGTCATCGAGAGGCAGCCGGTCAGGGCAAGCGCGAGCAGTGTCGCGAGGGATGGATTGCAAACAGAGCGAGGGGGTCGGGATTGCATCGTCAACGTCTTTGGCACCCTGTGGGCGGTAGATCCGAGACCCGGCGGCCGGCCATCGCGAGCGCGACACCCTCGACCGTCCGGTCTCGACTCTATGAGTGCAGCATCACCGACATCGGTTCACGGGGTTCCATCGAGCCCTGCCGCGCACGGCCTCGGGGCGCCACGCACGAACCGCGCTGCGCTCGTGTGCAGTTGGGGGCAGCTACACCCGCTCGCCGTCCACGAACACACTGGGCTTTCTTCTGATGGAAGGCCACCACAGTCGCACTGTCCGTAGGTCACCTCGCAGGTCGCTGCGCACTGCTGCACGTCTTGTGCACCGGCGCACTGCACCGGGTAACCGTCCGCGCGCTCGTCGTAGCCATTGTGATGGCAAGGCATCGATGCACGCGTGATCCTCCGGGGCGTCGGCGAGGCGAGATGACCTTGGGCCCGGCCTGGGGCAGTGCAGACCTCCAGTCGTATGGTCACCCTCGGATTGCAGGCGGTCGCTCTCGTTCGTTCATCCGCCGTCTATCCCTGTGGCACGGGCCCATCGACAGCCTCGGCCAGCTTCTGGATCGCCTCGCCGCGAACGACCAAGAACCGCTGCATGTAGCGGGTGAGAACCAACCGTTCGGCGAGCCACCCCAGCGGCCCCAGCGGGGCCTCGAAGTCGAACTCGTCGCGGACCTGGGTTCCCCCCTCGTGGGGCTCGAACCAGTGATCGTGGTCGAACCGCCGAAACGCCCCGCGCACCATCGAGTCGCGAAAATGGTGGGGGGGATCGAAGCGGGTGATCGTGGTGGTGAGCCGCTGCCGGATACCAAAATGGGTGGCTTCCCACGTGACCGTCTCACCCAACTCCATCAGCCCCGATGTCTTGCCGGCGACCGCCACCTCGTGGGTCGTGCCCGCGGACTGCACGTGGACATCGATGCTCCGGTGGAGGTCGAACACGCGCCGCACCGGCGCACGAACGAACGTCTCTATCGTGATCGTGGGCACACGGACATGCTACCCGATGGCGTGTGCGTGGCCCCGCCACTCGGCCGGCTACTCGAGGGTAGGGGGTATCGATGTTGGACTCGGGCGCATCGACATGCGCGGGCTGGATGCTCGTTGTGGAGTCCGGTTGTGGGGGGCCCTCCGGTGATCGTCATGCTCTCGAGCGAGGCTGTCGTGGGCGGGTACGGCAGGCCAAGGTTTTGATCCCAGCCGACACGAAAAACCTCGTGAGACCGCCACGTTCAGCCCCGATGAAGCCCAAACGACGCGGCACCATGAACACCCCAGACCCGCCCTTCATCGATCCTCGCCGGTCGAATGTAAGCGGCTCGACTCCGAGGATCGATGCGAATCGCAATCTACCCCGTGTTGGCCCTGTCACTCGCAGCTGCGTGTACCTCGAGCCCGTCCGATCGCTCCAACGACGACACGACCAGTACGTCTGGAACCAGCACCGGGATGGACCCCGGCAACACGGGGGTCGTGGGGCCGACCACCGGGGCCGTCACTCGAGGTGCCAGCACGGGTCACGCGACGTCGATCACGAGCGGCGATGCGTCCTCCGACGGGCTACCACGTCCACCGAGCTTCGACGTGGCGTCGCCCGATGTGCCTCCACCGTTCGTCCCGTGCCCGGGAGGCTGCCCTCGGGGCGAGGGGTGCGAATATTGTCGTTCCGATCGGTGGTCCAGTTGCGGATCCTTGCCCGATCGCTGCCTGGCGAGACCGACGTGCGAGTGTCTCCGGCAGCTGGGCGCGTTCAACTGCGAAGCCTCCGACGGCACGCTATACGTCGAGTTTTGCGCCTCGCCGCCGCCGCCTTGAGCGAGGCCGTGCACGGACCCCACGTCGAACCAATCGCTAGCCGGGACGGGCTGCTCCGACTACGCTGACCTGCGATGTCCCGCTCCGGTCGACTCGCCCTCCTTTCGCTGTGCATCTGTGGTTGCCGCTCCACCAGCCCTACGCCCCCGCAATCGGCTCCGAGCCACACGCTCTCTGCCGCCGAAACCGACGCCCAGGCGGCGGTGCGGGCGACGTTCGAGCGCTATCGGGCCGCGCTACTGGCCAAGGATGGAGCCACGGCTGCCGCCCTCATCGATGAGGCCACGACCGCGTGGTACGAGCGCGCGCTGAAGCTGGCCGCCACCGCCGGCGGAACCGCGCTGGCCGAGGAAGATGCGTCGGTGCGATTGACGGTGTACCGGCTCCGCCACGAGTTCTCCCTCGAACAGATCGAGCGGATGAACGGCCGCGAGGTCGTCGAGGAGGCGGTCGCCCGCGGGTGGTTGTCCGAGTCTTCGGTTCGTCGGGTCGGTCTGGCCACGGTGACGGTCGAGGGCGACCGAGCCACGACGACGGGTCTGGACCCCATTGGCACTCCTGGCTTCGAGTTTCGCCGTGAACGGGGAAAATGGCGGATCGATCTGGTGCCGGTGATGGGGAGCTTCGACACCGTGCTGGAGGCCCTCGTCGAACGTAGCGAGACCGGCAGTGAGACTGCCGTGATCGTTGCGCTGCTCGAGAAACTCAGCGGACGTCGAGTGGATCTGGGGATATTCCACGGCCCGGCGGGTATGCCGGTCGAGCGGATCGACCGAGCGAGCTACGCCGTGACGACCCTCGACCGCGCGGTCGTCCGCTACGCCGAGGAGCATGGCTTCGTGTGCACCGCCAGTGGTCCTGGGCCGGGCTCGACGGGTCTGGTCGCCCAGTCCGACTGCGCCAAAAATGTGATCTTCAGCGCGGTAGGCTTCGCGCCGAGCGACCCGGAGTTCATGTACTCGCTGCGTTGGAACAACGACTCGCGTGGCGCATGCCAGTTCACCGCCCAGGCCTTTGCCGATCTCGATGACGACGAGATATACGCCACCTACGAGCGGGCCTCGGCCATCGATCACAACGGAGCCAACCACGCTGGGCTCTTCGTCGACCGTGAAGAC
>JAHZJA010000147.1 GCA_022601155.1 Deltaproteobacteria bacterium
CCGAGACCGCGCGGTCATGCTGGGGCTGCGAGCTCGGTCGAGGCCCACGCACGGACCGACTCAATCCCGCTTGGGTACTGAGCGCCGTCGCCATGCCCTCCGGGCCACCTGTGGGCGAGTCGTGGCTACGGCTGGGTCGGCATGGCCGCTCGGCCCCCCCCTCACCGTCACGCCTGGGCGCCGGGCGTCCCCGACCAGGGCACTACCAAGGACGCGAAGCCCGGTGCTCGCCCGTGCGCGTCGACCACTCGATGGCCTGGTGGTCTTCGGCCCGCAGACACTCGTCGATCAGGTCTGAAAGCCCGATGGGACCACCGTGCAGCACTTCGTTGCCCTCCATCGAGGACCAAAGAGCACGAACCTCGACCCGATGAAAGTCGTTGCCGTACCAGGCCAGCGTGAACGAGCATCCATCGTCGGCGGCTCGTACTGCGGTCGCACGGCCCCGCTCGCCCAGCCGACTCAGCAGCGATGCGCGTAGCGACGAGGCCACGGCCTCCGGGCTCACCGGTGCCCCATCCGCGCTCGCCCGGATGACGGCCCGCACTCGTGCAACGGGGGAGACCGCCGGGACGAGGGGGTGGTCACAGACCGCCGATTCCCCGGCCTCTCCCAGACGCCGCCGCACATCGGCATCGCTGCCTGCGTAGCGAATGCAGCCCAGCTCCTGGGTCCTCAGCACTCGGAGCATGCTGTCCGATTCCGCCGATGTGGCGGGCTGCCTCTTCACGAAGCAATGCCCGTCGTCGTCCGCGGCGAACAGCTCCGGTGCAATCGACTCCGGCACCCCGCACGCGGTACAGCAGCCGTTGGTCACGTAGAACGGCCCGGGGGCGTTATTCGGGTGGGGGTCTTCGCCGGTCGTCACGCGGGTTCCTCTCCTGATGTTCGTCGATGCGCGCCCCAGATGCGCCCTGGCCCCACGCGACTGGGCCGCTCGCGTCCCTAGTAGACGTACGGAACGATTCGGTAGGGCACGCGCTTGCAGTAGCGCTCCCAGTCGTCGCCGTATTTTTGCGAGCACATGGCGTAGTCACGCCGCTCGCGGTCGAGCAGCAGCGGGACGAAGTACAGCACATAGAAGTACGGGACGACGCTACCGAAGCCGCAGGCCAGGCACCACGCGCAGGCCATGAGGATATCGCCGAGGTAGTTCATCTTGCGAGCGAGTCCCCACCATCCGGAGACCAACAGCTTGGTCCCGCGCTTGGTGTCGATGCTCTCCGGAACCTTGCCCCAGATGGGCTGGCTCGGGTCGCGGCGAAACCTCAGCTTCTGCAGGTTGGTGCTGCGAAACATGTAGTAGCCGCCGACATTGAGGAGCAGCACGGCGATGCCTCCCAGCGTCGATAGCTGGGGATCGGCCTCCAAGATGTACTGCTGCTGGAGCGTAAAGTTGAACGGCATCCAGACCAGGAACCCGAACCACAGCATGAAGCCAAAGTTCTCCTCGATGATGTCGAGCATGGACAGCAAGTTCGACTCGAAGATGAAGAAATCGACGATGTAGATGATCTGGCACAGGCTCACCACGAGCATCGCCGAAGACAGCTGCCCGTGGGCCTCGAGCTGAGCGGCGGGCACGACCACGGCGAAGGCCGCCCAGATACCCATGCCAACCCGCGACTCGAAGAAGAACTTCAGGTCGTGACGGCCGATCCGCGGGTTGAGGATGGCCCCCATGAAGTAGTCGTACACGACGTTGCCGGTGCTGCGCTCGGCCCAGCCCCGCCGCCGACCGGCGACATAGCTGAGCGCGGCGACCCCCACGGCGAACAACGAGCAGACCATGAGCAGAGGTCCCCACTGGGACAGCAACCACGATGCAGAGACGACGTCGAAGTACAGCGCAGCCAACAACCCGATCGTGGAGACCGCGAACGAGAACAACCCGTTGATGCGGTACTCGGCACGCTCGCCATTGTGCGCGGGCCGACCAAGGACGACGGGGCCCGGCCCGAAGACATACAGCGCCCCCTGAAGGGCGAGCCATCCCGCCAGCAACGCGGCAGCTGTCACCGTGGGCAGCGGAAACATCGCCGCGAGGTCTCCCAGCGATCGAGGCAGCCACAGGGACCCGCCGTGTTGGTCGACCGCAGCCCACAGATAGAAGCTGGCCAGCGGCATGACCACGGTCAAGACCAGGGCGCCGAACGGACCGCCGAATTGATCCGGCTTGGTCTCGGCTGGCGAAGATGTCCCCAACGTTTGCTCGGCACCCATGCGGGACCTATGTATGCGAAAGCCGAACGGCGGTCGAGCATTCGCCACCCTGCCGGCCCGCGAACGCTCAGAAGCACTCGGAGGGCATCCGGTCTCCAGCTCGGCGTACGTCTCGATGCCGAGCCACCAGCGAAGCCCCCTACACGCCCGAGGCCTTCACGTGGGGCGCAGGTGCAGCAGCGGTCCTGGCCCACTGCCGCGGCGACGTCCCGAACTTCCGACGAAACTCGCGACTGAACTGCGAGGAGTTGTGATAGCCCACGGCCGTTGCTGCATCGCCGACGCTCTCGCCTCGCGCAATGAGCATCGAGGCCTCATTCAGACGCAACGCCTTGATGTACTGAAGGGGCGACAACAAGGTCGCCGCCTTGAATTGGCGGTCGAACACGGCGCGGCTCATGCCAGCGCGCCGCGCGAGCGCGTCGATCGAGAAGTCTTCGGTGATGTGGGCGTGGA